>JBKJVF010000214.1:0-9373 GCA_046589965.1 Paracoccaceae bacterium | reverse complement strand
CTTTGATCCTGCCGACATCGCCTGGGTGGCTGATTGATGCGGCTCAATCCGGGCCTTTGGTTTGCGGTGCCGCTGATCGGGTTTCTGCTGGTGTTCTTTGCCGCTCCGCTGGTCGTTGTCGGCTGGTACAGCCTGATGCCCGCCCGCACTTTTGATCTTACGACCGCATTTACCTTTGAAAACTACCGAGCGGCCTTTGCCGATGGCTATGGCCGCCCGCTCATGTGGTCGCTCATCGGGGCCACGTTGACCACGCTTATCGCCGGACTTCTGGCCTGGCCCACCGCCAAGATCCTGCACCGGCACGCAGGCAAATGGGCCAGCCTTGTCACCACGCTGATCGCCCTGCCGGTGTTCATCTCTGAAAGCGTGCGATTGTTCGGGCTTTCGGTGTTCCTGATGCCGGGCGGCGGGATCCTCGCGGGCACGTTGAACGCGCTCTTTGATGTGCAGATCGGCACCATACTGAACACCAAGGCGGCGGCACTGGTGGGGATGATCTACATCCACTTTCCATTCATGCTGTTCCCGCTCCTGTTGGGCGTGGCGATGATCCCTGCCGACCGGGTCGAGGCCGCGCGCGATCTGGGCGCAAACCGCTGGGCCGTGCTGCGCGAGGTGGAACTGCCGCTGGCCGCCCCCGGCCTGCTGATCGGGGCACTGCTGACATTCGTGCTGTGCCTCGGGGCCAATGCCGAGGCGGCCATTCTGGGGGGCCGGGCGGTCACGGTGATCACGGCGGCCATCGAGCAGCGGTTCAACTATGCGCAGGACTGGCCGATGGGGGCGGCGCTGACCGTGCTGGTGATTGCCGCAACGGCGGTGTTGGTGTTCCCCGTGCTGCGGCGCATCGACCTGAACCGGATCATCAAGCGATGACCGGCGGGCGGCACTTAATGTGGCTCAAGGTGCTGTGGGTCGGCACGCTGGTGACGGCGCTTTACATGCCGATTATCTCGGTTGTGCTCGCGTCGCTGGCCAACAGCCGCTACATGCGGTTTCCGCACAAGGTCTGGACGCTGGACGCCTATCGCGGGGCGGCGGCGGATTATACCACGGTGACGCTGCACGTGATTTCGCTGCAGATCGCGCTGTTCGTAGTGCTGATTTCGGTGGTGCTGGGGACCATCGGTGCGATGGCCTATGCCCGCTATGACTGGCGCGGGCGCAGTCTGTTTCAAAAGGCTCTGGTGCTGCCGATCTTTTTCCCGCAGCCGGTGCTGGGGCTGGCGCTGTTGTTGTCGATGTCCGCACTTGGCATTGCACCCAGCTGGAAGACTGCCGTTTTCGCACATGCGGTCTGGATCGTGCCGATCGTGACCCTGGTGATTTCGATCCGGCTGTTCGGCTATGACGTGGCACAGGAAGAGGCGGCGTTCGACCTTGGAGCGACGCGCTGGCAGGTCGCGCGAGAAGTGACGCTGCCTGCCCTCTGGCCCGGCATCTTTTCCGGCGCGCTGTTTGCGTTCCTGCTGTCGTGGTCGAACCTGCCCCTGTCGGTTTATACGTCGGGTGCCGACACCCCGCTGCCGATGTGGCTGTTTTCACGTACGGCCACGAACTACTCTCCACTCGTGCCCGCGATTGCGGTCATCGGCACCTTTGTGTCAGGCTTCATCGTGGTCGCGTTGCTGGTCTTGCGCAGGCTGGCTGCGGCGACCGCGCGAAGGGCGTCAACATGAAGCAAGATGCACCTGACGCCCTGCAGCACGTGCTTGACCGCGAGGCGATTGCAGGTCTGATCCACGCCTACTGTTACCACTTCGACCGCGACGAACCCGACGCCGTGGCGGCCCTGTTCGCGCCGGATGCCATCGTGGACTACGGACCCGAAACGGCCGACCTGATCGGCGTGCCGGCCATTCGCACGGCAGTTGCGGCAGGGCTGGCGAACACCTTTGCAGCCACCAGCCACCATGTGTCGAACATCGTGATCCGCTTTGACAACCCCGACACCGCGACCAGTATCTGTTATCTTTATGCATGGCACCGCTACCGCTCCGGCGCGCCGGATGGCGAGTTGTGGGCGCAGTATCACCATGCCTTTGTCCGCTTGCCTGATGGCTGGCGTATCGTGCGACTGGTTCTCAAGGTGGCAGGGACCAAGCATTTCCACCGCGCCACAATGCACCCCATCGGGCGGTCCTGACGCCCCCCTGCCCTGACCGGAGACCCCATGCCGCAGCATCCCGACACCACGACCCTTCCCGGCGGGTTGCAACTTCGCCGCCTGATCACCGGCCTGTGGCAGATGGCCGATCAGGAGCGTGATGCCCGCCCCTTCGATCTGGATCGCGCCGCCGAGGCGCTGGCCGCCTATGCGCGCGCCGGGTTCGACACTTTCGACATGGCAGACCACTATGGCAGCGCAGAGATCGTCGCAGGCATGGTCCACCGCGCAATGCGACAGGCGGGCGAAACCCCGCCCGTGATCCTGACCAAATGGTGCCCGTCCCCCGGCCCGATGTCGCTTGATGTGGTGCGGGCTGGTGTGGAAACCAGTTTGCGGCGACTGGACATGCCTTGCGTCGATATCATGCAGTTCCATTGGTGGCGGTATGAATCCCCCGAATATCTGGACGCCCTGACCCACCTGATGCGCTTGCGCGAGGAAGGGTTGATCCGCGAAATCGGGCTGACCAACTTTGACGCGGCCCATCTGCGCATGGTTGTGCGGCACGGCATCGAGGTGGCGACCGATCAGGTCTGTTTTTCGCTTCTTGACCGTCGCGCCGCCGGGGCGCTGTCAAAAGTAGCCGCCGACGAAGGCGTGCGCTTGCTGGCGTTCGGGACTCTGTGCGGCGGGTTTCTTTCGGACCGCTGGGTAGGAGCCGCCGAACCTGAAGATATCGCCGACTGGAGCCGGATGAAATACAAGCGTTTCGTCGATGCAGCCGGGGGTTGGGGGCCGTTTCAAGCGTTGCTGGCGACGCTTGCACCGATTGCACGCAAGCACGGGGTATCGGTATCGAACCTCGCCTCACGTTGGGTGCTGGACCATGGGGCGGTGGCCGCTACGATCATCGGCGCGCGTCTGGGAGAGAACGAACACCGGGACGACAATCTGGCAGTGTTCGACGTGACGCTTGACGGCGACGACCGCGCGGCCATCGAGGCCGCAACCGCTGCGCTGACGCCCATCGGTGGCGATTGCGGCGACGAATACCGCAAGCCGCCGTTCTTGACCGCTTCGGGCGATCTAAGCGACCACCTTGACGCCCTGCCCCCGGTCTTTCCAGTATCACCCAGCCCTGTCCGCCCCGCCCGGATGCGGGCGCTTAGCGGGTCGGTGTGGGAGGCAAAAGCCGGATTCAGTCGCGCCATCCGCATCGGCGACCGGATCCTGATCAGCGGAACCACGGCCACCGATGCCCACGGCAACCCGGTCTGTCCCGGCGATGCCGAAGGCCAGACCGTCTATATTCTGGACAAGATCCTTGCTGCCATCGCGTCGCTGGGCGGCAAGCCCGAAGACGTCGTGCGCACCCGGATCTACCTGTCTGATGCGGCACTGTGGGAACCTGTATCCGCCGTTCATGCCCGGTATTTTGGCGATGTGCTGCCCGCCAACACCCTCGTCGCCGTTTCAGGTCTCATCGGTCCTTACGCCGTGGAAATCGAAGCCGAAGCCATCGTGGACCCTGCCGGATGATCCGTCAGAACGGGCCAAGAAGTTATTGACTCACGCAGGTTTCTGCAACACGCTGACTGCGCACAAGTGTTCGGTTTGCGCACATCTTGCGGGGTCTGTGCAGCACGCCAAAACACCAAAAACGACAACAACCGCCCCAAAATCGGGGCATCCAAAGGGGAGACGACGTTAAATGCTCAGAAGAACACTGCTTGCCGGCGTTGCCGGACTTGCGATGGTCGCGGCCTCGCTGACCGCGGTCCAGGCGCGCAGCCTTGACGACATTCTGGCCGATGGCAAAATCCGCATCGGCATCAACCCGAACTTCCCTAACATGAGCGTGCGCAACGCTGCCGGCGATTGGGAAGGCTTCGACATCGAGATCGGCAAGGCGCTTGCCACAGCGATTGGTGTCGAGATTGAATGGGTGCCCACGGAAACTCCGCAGCGCGTGCCATTCCTCGTCTCGGACCGCATCGACATCTCGCTCGGCGCGCTGACCCGCAACAGCGAACGGGCCAAGCTGATCGACTTTACCGTGCCGCTGCACACCGAAGTTCTGGCCGTGCTGACGACAGAAGCGGTCGAAGGTGCGACGTGGAAGGATCTGGACAAGGACACCGTCACGCTCGCCAACATGCGCGGCAACTGGACCGTGGACTGGACGGCCGAAAACCTGCCCTCCGCCAAGGTCGAACTGGTCGACACGATGGCAGACACCGTGCGTCTTGTGGCGCAGGGCCGGGCCGATGCGATTGTCGAGAACATCGACTTCTTCATGGCCTTCACCAAGAACTATCCGGACGTGAAGTGGCGCGTAATGCCCGATCCGATTGACGTCGCCTATTGCGCCATCGGGGTCAGCCAGGGCAACGAGAACCTTGCCGAAGTGCTGAACATCGCGCTATTCAACTTGCACAACTCGGGCACCGTCAACGCCCTTTGGGAGCAGTATTACGGCGCGCCAATGCTGCGCAAGATCGAGCCTAACCCCTACTTCTGACCTGACCCCACGGCCTGCACCCGCAGCCAGACGGCTGCGGGTGTTGCGTTGGGTTGCCATGCCAGAGGTATGAATGGACTACAGATTCCAGTTCGGCGTTGTCTGGGAAAACCTGGATGCCCTGTTTCAGGGGGCATGGCTGACCTTCCAGTTGGGCACGCTGGCCTTTGCAGGCGGGGCGTTGATCGGGCTATTCTGTGCGGCAGTCGTCGCTTATGGCCCATGGCTGATGCGTTTGCCCGTCCATATTTATGTGGTGGCAATCACCAACACCCCTGCGCTGATCCAGATCTATTTCCTGTACTACGGCCTGCCTGAATTCGGCATCCGCTGGTCCAGCGAGGCGTGTCTGCTGATCGGGCTGATCCTGAATGCGGGGGCTTATCTCACGCTGATCATGCGGGCCGGGTTTCTGTCAGTGCGCCGCACGGAACTGGAGGCGGGGCAGGTTCTGGGCATGTCGGTGGTTCAACAGATCCGGTTCATCGTGGTGCCCCATATTGTCAAATCGATCTATCCGGCGCTGGCCAACTTCTTCATCGTGATCCTTGTCATGGGCACCTCGATCGGGGCGCTGGTCGGCGTGGACGAGTTGACCGGTCAGGCGATCAACCTGTCCTCGGTCAACTATCGCTGGCTGGAGTATTTCACGGTCGTCGCGCTGATGTATGTGGTGCTGACCTTTGTGGCCAGCATCGGCCTTGCCCTGCTCGGGCGATGGGCGTTCAGGGTCAAGGCGAGGATTTTCTGATGGACCGCCTGCTGGAACAGATCCCGCGGTTTTTCACCTGGGACAACATCCGCCTGCTGCTGGAGGCGGCCTGGGTGACGTTGGGCATGACGCTGACCGGGTGCATCATCGGGTTCGGGCTTGCGTTCGTGCTGGTCTACCTGCGCCAGACACCGGGCCTTTGGGCGCTGCCGCTGCGGGTGGTGTGCGTGACCTATGTGGAATTTTTCCGCCGCATCCCGTTTCTGGTGATCGTTTATCTGGTGCTGTTCTTCATTCAGGCGCTGACGCCCAACGCCTCCTTGTTCACCATCGCGGTCATCGCGATTTGTCTATATTCGGTGGCCTACACCGCAGACATCATCCGGGGTGGGCTGGAATCGGTGCCCCATACGCAGGTCGAGGCTGCGCGCACGATGAACATGTCGCGGTTTCAGACCACTGTCATGGTGGTGCTGCCACAGGCCTGGCCCGTGATCATCCCGCCCGCCATCGCCTTCGCGGTGTCTTTCATCAAGGATACGGCGCTGGTCAGCCAGATCGGCGTGTTCGAGCTGACCTTCCGGGGCAAAGAGCTCAACAATCAGGGCTATTCCGGCGTTCTGGTGTTTGGCACCATCGCCCTGTTCTACTTTGCACTTTCTTTCCCGCTCACGCTTTTGGGCCAACATCTGGAGAAACGGCTTGCCACACCTCGCGGTCAACGCAGTGCGCGCAAAATACGGCAGTCATGAAGTTCTGCGCGGGATCGACCTGTCCATCGAAAAGGGCGAGATTGCAGCACTGATCGGCCCCTCGGGATCCGGCAAATCGACCGTGCTGCGCGCGCTGGTCGGCTTGACGCCGATCACCGCAGGCCAGGTCGAAATTGCCGGGCAATCGATCGACTACCGCAACGCAGGCTCGGTCCGCGCGGCGCGCGACCGGATGGCCATCGTGTTTCAGCAATACAACCTGTTCCAGAACATGACGGTGATGCAGAACGTCACCCTTGCCCCCGTCAAGATCAAGCACCGCCCCCGTGCCGAGGTCGAAGCCGAGGCGCGGCGCCTTTTGGATGTGGTGGGTCTTGGGGACAAACACGCCTCCTATCCCGATCAGTTGTCAGGTGGCCAGCAACAGCGCGTTGCGATTGCCCGGGCGCTGGCGCTGCAACCGCAGATCCTGCTTCTGGACGAAGTAACGTCAGCGCTGGATCCCGAACTGGTGACTGAAGTGCTGGACGCCGTCCGGCGGCTGGCGGCCGATGGGATGACGATGATCATCGTCAGCCACGAAATGGCCTTCGTGCGCGAAGTGGCCGACAAGGTGGTGTTCATGGATCAGGGCGAGATCATCGAGGCGGGCAGCCCCAAGGACATGTTCGACAATCCCAAAACCGACCGGGCGCGTGATTTCTTCAGCAAGATCCTGCGGCACTGAAGGGCCAAGGCAAGGGGGCTGTGATGACCGAAACCAAGCTGGACGCGACGGCATGTCTGACCCCCGAAGACCGCTTTGCCATCCACGACCTGCTGGTAGACTATTGCCTGCACCTTGACCGAATGGATCTTGCCGCCCTTGCTGCCCTCTTCACCCCCAATTGCGAGGTGATTTATGGTCCCGACCCCAACCTGATCGCGCGCGGTGCCACGGCGCTGGAATCGTCGCTTGCGCGGATGTGGCGATGGAAGCGCACCGCGCATCACATGTCAAACGTCCGCCTTTGGGCCGACGGGGCCGACCACGCGCGGTCCGAAAGCTATGTGATGGCGTGGCACGAACGCCCCGACGGGACCACCGCCACGATCTATGGCCGCTATCTGGACCGGCTTTCGCGCACCCCGGACGGCTGGCGCATCGCGATACGGCGAATGCAGATGAACGGCGCGGACGCGGGTTTTCGCGTCGCCATACCGCAAGCCCCGCGCCATCCGCCGCCGCAGGGCTGGGCCCCCCCGCCCGGTCTGGATGGCCCCGTTTCAGGGGGACGCAAGGATTGACGCGTCAAAAGACCCGGCATGGCTGATCCGTCCGACGCCGCTGTAGATCTGGTGATCATCGGCTCAGGGGCAGCGGGGCTGACGGCTGCCGTCACCGCTTTGGCACAAGGTGCGTCGGTGCTGGTACTGGAATCCTCGGACCAGATCGGCGGCACCACAGCGCTGTCCGAAGGCATGATCTGGGCCCCAAACACGCCTGAGGCCCGCGCCATCCCCGATGCCCCTGATGCAGACGATGAAACGAAGGCGGCGCTCGCCTATCTGCGCGCGACCGCTGGCAACCATTTCGACGAGGCCCGGGCGGCGGCCTATCTGCACGCTGTGGGTCCGATGTTGGCGCTGGTGCAACAGCAGGCAGCTTTGGGTTTTGCCTTGAACCGTGGGTCGCGGGACTATGTGCCCGATGCGCCGGGGGCAACGCTGGGGCGGCGCGCGCTGAACCCCCTGCCCGTTGACGCGCGCGCGATGCGCCGGGCTCGCTTTGCGCAACTGCGCCCGCCCTTGGGGACAATGATGCTGTTTGGCGGCATGTCGATCGCGTCGCGCGATGCGCTGCATTTCCAGAACGTCGCGCGCCATCCAGCCTCGGCGCTGCTGGTCGCGCGGCGGGTCGCGGCCTATGTGCGTGATCGGCTCTCCGGCTGGCCACGCGGCACCGATCTGGCCAATGGCGGGGCCATCGTGGCGGCACTTGCGCAGGCGGTGGACCGGGCGGGCGGCGATCTGCGCATTTCTGCCACCGTGCAGCGGCTGCTGGTGCGCGGTGGCGCGGTCCAAGGCGTCGATCTGGGAGGAGCGCAAATCCGCACCCGTCTGGGCGTCATTCTGGCGAATGGCGGGTTGAACACCCACGCCGCCGCCCGAGCGGCGCTTGTCGGTCAGGCAGGTCATGTGGCCTTGCCGCCGACCACGCCCGGCCCGCATCTGGATGATCTGGTCGCAGGACTGAACATTCAGGCCGACCGTTCTGTATCGCAGCCGGTTCTTTGGGCCCCAGCCTCGGTTGTGCCTGCGTCTGTGCATCGCGCGGGTGGCTGGCCGCATTTCGGCGACCGCGCCAAGCCGGGGGTAATCTGCGTCGGCCCGGATGGTCAGCGCTTTGCCAACGAGGCGGCGGTCTACCATGACTTCGTGCCGAAACTGATCGAGGCCTACGGCGATCACCCGCAAGGCGCGCATGCATGGATCGTAACCGACCATGTGGCCCTGCGGCGCTATGGGCTGGGGCCGATCGGGCCATTTCCGGTGCGGTTGGGACCGTATTTGCGGGCGGGCTACCTGCTGCGCGGGCAGACCCTTGCGGAACTGGCCCAACACATGACGGTCGATCCCGCGCGCTTTGTCGCCACCATCACCAGGTTCAATGACCACGCGACGCGCGGCGAGGACCCCGACTTTGGTCGGGGGATCAGCGTCTATGACCGGGGCAATGGCGATGCCAGCCATGGCCCGAACCCGGCGCTTGGCCCCGTGACCCGAGCCCCCTTTTACGCAATCCGCACCCACCCCGGCGACATCGGCAGCTTTGTGGGCCTGCGCACCGATGCCCGCGCCCGCGTTCTGGCAGCGGATGGCACGCCCGTGCCGGGCTTGTGGGCGGCGGGGAATGCTGCCTCGCCGATGACGGGGGGCACCTATGCGGCGGCAGGGCTGACCATCGGGGCAGCGATGACCTTTGGCTACATCGCGGCGCTGGACGCCGCTGGAAATGCGAGGAACGGATGATCAAGGTCATGTGGCTCTTGAAGCGTGCGCCCCATCTGACGCTGGATGAATTTAGTCACTGGTGGCTGACCCGCCACGCGCCCGACATCATTGCCGATCAGTCGCCCTATCTGAAACGCTACATCGTCGATGTGCGGCGCGAGGATGTGGACGGTCTGGCGGGCAAACCCGATCAGGAACCCGAATGGGACGGCATCGCCGAACAGTGGTTCGAAACCGAGGCCGACTATAACGCCGTTTATGGCCGTGCGGTGCGACCGACACGCGCGGATACACTGGCCAATACCAGCGCTTTTCAGCGG
>JBKJVF010000006.1:0-6820 GCA_046589965.1 Paracoccaceae bacterium | reverse complement strand
TCGACCATCCGGAGGTTCCGATGATCGCCACGTCGAACGGCAAGTACGGCTACTTCGGTCAGGGTAACGGCTGGCGGATGCTGCTGAACGGCTTGCAGTTCCGCGTTTTTGGCACGGGGCGCATTCTGTCGGCAGGGGTCGAGGCGGGGGCCTTCGTCAACCCGACCGACCCGGACGCGGAGCCCACGATCCAGGCCTTTTGTGTGCCGATCGTCTATCTGGATCGCGATACCCTGAGCCTGGTCGAGAACACACACGGGTTGACGGTGACGACCGTCGTGGTGAAACCGAAGTCGCGCGGCGAGGTGCGGCTGCGGTCAGCCGACCCGGCCGACAAGCCCGTGGTGAGCCCCAACCTGCTCAAGCATCCTGACGACATGGCCGCAATGATTGCGGGCCAGCGCTTTTTCATCCGTGCCTTCGAGACGGCCCCCCTTGCCGACAAGATCAAGCGCCTTGTGATACCAGATGCGGCGCATCTGGACGATGCTTCCCTGGCCGAACATTGCAGGCGTTTCGTCAAGACAAACTACCATCCCGCCGCGACCGCCCGCATGGGCGCGGACGGGGATCCGATGGCCGTGCTCGACTCGCGCCTGAAGGTGCGCGGGGTAGAGGGTCTGCGCGTTGCAGACATGTCGGCCGTGCCCGACATCAACGCCGGTAACACGAATGCCCCAGCCATGATGATGGGCGATCGCTGCGCTGAGTTCATCATGGAAACCCTATAGCAATCCTTTGCATGGGAGAGTGTCATAGGTGCTGTGAGACCAATGCGAACCGGTCTCCGTTACCCCAACCCGCCTGTTGATCAGGCAGCGAGAAGGCTGCGCCACTCGACGAGAGCAGCGGCGCGGGTCTGCATGTAGGTGTCGCGCTTCTGGAGGTGGCGCTCCGTCGGAAAGTGGTTGTGGACCGAGGCGTGGACTGAGGCGAACTTCTGCGACGTTCGCATACACCGAAACCGCAGCATCGCCCGCGCGCGTCGTCGAAACGGCAGGTGCGAGTTTTCGGCACGGTTGTTTAGCCAGCGTCCCATCCCGCGGTCGTCGCAGCGGCCCAAGTCCTTCAGCGCGGCGCCATAGCATCGCAGCCGATCCGTCACGATCAACTCGGGCCGGCCGTGCCGCTTCATCGATTACTTCAAGAATTTAAGGGCTGCCTTGCGATCGCGGGTCTTGGTCACGATGCTTTCGAGCACCTCCCCATCGTGATCGACAGCGCGCCAGAGGTAGTGGGTCATCCCGTTTATCTTCACGTAGACCTCGTCAAGGTGCCACTACCATTGACGATGGGCGCGCATCGCCTCGACACGCTTGCCCCTGATCTCGGCGGCGAACATCGTGCCAAATCTGTTCCACCAATACCGCACGGTCTCGTGGCTGATCTCGACGCCCCGCTCATGAAGCAGGCCCTCGACGTTTCGGAGCGACAAAGGAAACCGGATGTAGAGCACAACCGCCAGGCGGATGATCTCTGGGCTCGTTTTAAAGTAGCGGAAGGGGGAGCGTTTGGTCATCATGGGAGGCTAGCCGGCCACCCCGGTCGGCTCCAGCTGAGTTCTTCTGACAACACCGTAATGCTGAGAAGCGAGTCGATCTCCGCCTTGTCGATCTGGGCGAACGCCAATCCACTCCTGCTGAGTGGTTGCCTTCTGAAAGCGGCGATTCCGCACGCGAAAGTGCTGCGGAAGTTCAGCGCGATCAGGGTGCAAATGGGCGTGCTTGACTCCCAATCCTGCATGGCAGTTACTCAGCACTGTGCGCAGCAAGAACTACTCAAGATCGTCTTACTTTGATAATAATACAAACAGACCAAGGAGTTAATCATGATGATCAGAACAGGGCTAGCGGTCTCGTTAACGGCGACAGCGCTGAGTTTCTTTACTCCATCCGTTCTGACTGCGGAAACGCCTGCCGATACCTTCATTCAGGCCTGGACGCTGGACGACATGATCAGCCTCGATCCGGCTGAAGTGTTCGAGTTTTCGGCCTCGGAAATCCTAGGCAACTCTTACGAGCCGATCATCGGCTATGACATCACCGATGTGTCCAAGATCTTTGGCGTCGTTGCCGAAAGCTGGACCGTGTCAGCCGATGGCAAGACGCTGTCCTTCACCATCCGCCAGGGCAAGAAATTCGCCTCCGGCAATGACATCATGGCCGATGACGTGGTGTTCAGCCTTGTACGCGCGGTCAAGCTGGACAAGTCGCCCGCCTTCATCCTCGGCCAGTTCGGCCTGACTCCGGACAACGTTGAAACCCTTGTGAAGCAGACCGGCGACTACAGCTTTGATTTCACCATGGATCAGGCCTATGCGCCGACGTTCCTGCTGTATTGCCTGACCGCAACCGTAGCTATGGTTGTGGACAAAGACCTTGTCATGGCCAACGAAGTCGATGGCGACTACGGCTATAACTGGCTGAAGACCAACTATGCAGGATCCGGGGCCTTCAACATCCGCGAATGGCGCGCCAATGAATCTGTGGTGATGGAGCGGAACGACAACTATGACGGCCCGAAACCCGCCATGGCCCGCGCGATCTACCGCCACATCCCCGAAGCCGCCACACAGCGCCTGCTGCTGGAAAAGGGCGACATCGACGTGGCGCGTGACCTGCTGCCCGAAGAAATCGCAGCCCTGTCCACCAACCCTGACATCACCATCGACGCAGGGGTCAAGGGCACGATCTTCTATCTCGCGCTGAACCAGAAGAACGAATTCCTGTCCAAGCCCGAAGTGCGCGAGGCGATGAAATATCTGGTGGATTATCAGGCCATTGCCGACACCATCGTCAAAGGCAAGATGGATGTGCACCAGACCTTCCTGCCCAAAGGCTTCCTTGGGGAACTCGACAGCAACCCCTACTCGCTGAACGTGGCCAAGGCCAAGGAACTGCTGGCCGCCGCCGGTCTGCCCGATGGCTTTACCGTCACAATGGACACCCGCAACACGCCCGACGTGACCGCGATTGCCCAAGCCGTTCAGCAGACGATGGCCGAGGCTGGCATCAAGCTGGAAATCATCCCCGGCGACGGTGGCCAGACGCTGGAGAAATACCGCGCGCGGACCCATGACATCTACATCGGCAACTGGGGGCCCGACTATCAGGACCCCCACACCAACGCGACCTTCGCCCGCAACCCCGACAACAGCGACACCGCAGCGGCTAAACCGCTGGCATGGCGCAACGCGTGGGACATTCCGGAAATGACCGCCAAGGCTGACGGCGCCGTTCTGGAAACCGATGGCGAAAAGCGGGCCGCGACCTACCGCGAACTGCAGGAAGAGCATCAGAAAACCTCGCCCTTCGTGATCATGTTCCAGGAAACCGAAGTCGCCGCCGTACGGTCCAACGTCAAAGGCTACATCATTGGCCCGTCGTTCAACGACAACTCGTTCCGGAGCGTTACCAAGGAATGACCGATATCGGGTCAACCCCATCGGAGGGGCGCGCAAGCGCCCTTCCGGCCTTGCTGTGGAAAGCGGTCAAACTGCTGCTGACCGTGGCCGTGACTTTTCTGGGCCTGCTACTGGTGACCTTCCTGATCAGCCATGTCATCGCCGTCGATCCGGTGCTCGCGGTGGTCGGCGACCGGGCCAGCCAATCGACCTATGACAAGATGTTCATCGAGATGGGCCTCGACCGCCCGCTGTACGAACAATTCCTGATCTACGTCCAGAAAGTGCTGTCCGGCGATTTCGGCAATTCCTTCCTGACCAAGAAACCGGTGATCGACGACATCGCCCGCGCCTTTCCCGCCACGCTTGAACTTGCGACGCTGGCCATCATCATCGGCACCGCCTTCGGTGTTCCCTTGGGGATCATTTCCGCCGTCAAGGCGGGCAAGCCTATCGACCAATTTGTGCGGATCATCGGCCTGGTCGGCTATTCCGCCCCGATCTTCTGGCTGGGCCTGTTAGGACTTCTGGTGTTCTACGCGAAACTCGACTGGATTTCCGGCCCCGGCCGTATCGATATTTCCTATGAATATTCCATCTCGCCCGGCACTGGGATGCTGTTGGTGGATAGCGCCCTGCAAGGCCAGTGGGAGGCGTTCCGCAACGCGTTTTCCCACATCATCCTGCCCGCGTCCCTCCTCGGCTACAACGCCATGGCCTACATCAGCCGGATGACCCGCAGTTTCATGCTGACCGAACTGGCGCAGGAATACGTCACCACCGCCCGCGTCAAAGGCGTGCCGGAATGGCGGATCATCTGGGTCCACGCCCTGCGCAACGCCGCCGTGCCGCTCGTCACCGTGATCGCGTTTTCCTATGGCGGTCTGCTCGAAGGGTCAGTGCTGACCGAAACGGTTTTTGCATGGCCCGGCCTCGGGCTTTACCTGACCAACAGCTTGCAAGTCGCCGACATGAACGCCGTCCTTGGCGGCACGTTGGTGATCGGCGCGATTTTTGTCGGCCTCAACTTGCTGTCGGACCTGCTTTACAACGTGCTCGACCCGCGCGTGCGCCGGCGTGAAGGCAAGTGATGACCCGCCGCGAATGGCTGCTTTCAGACACCCCCGCCTCACGCGGGCAGGCGCGCTGGGGCCAAAGCTACCGCACATGGCTTGCGCTGAAATCCAACCGGCTGGCGATGGTCGGGCTGTGGATCGTCATCATCCTGACCCTACTCGCCATCCTTGCCCCGGTCATCGCACCCTATGACCCGCTGCAAGGCATCGGCGGCTTGCGCGGCGCGCGGTTGGAGCCGCCGTCGTGGACCCACCCTTTCGGCACCGATGATCTTTCGCGCGATATCCTCAGCCGCGTCCTATACGGCTCGCGCCTGACGCTGCTGGTGGTACTGCTAGTCGCCGTCATCGCCACCCCCATCGGCCTCGCCGTAGGCACTGCAGCGGGCTATTTCGGCAGCTGGGTCGATGTGGTGCTGATGCGGATCACCGATATTTTCATGGCCTTCCCCCGCCTGATCCTCGCCTTGGCCTTCGCCTCTGCTCTAGGCCCCGGCATCGAAAACGCCATCATCGCCATCGCCATCACCGCTTGGCCGCCCTACGCCCGCCTCGCCCGCGCCGAAACCCTGACGATCCGCGACACCGATTACATCAACGCCATCCGGTTGCAGGGCGCATCGCCGCTGCGCATCCTGTGGGGTCATGTGACGCCGCTGTGCCTGTCGTCCGCCGTGGTGCGGGTGACGCTGGACATGGCCGGGATCATCCTGATCGCGGCGGGTCTGGGCTTTCTGGGCTTGGGCGCGCAACCCCCGCAGCCCGAATGGGGCGCGATGATTGCAGGCGGGCGGCGGTTCATCATCGACCAGTGGTGGGTCGCCACCATGCCCGGCCTTGCGATTTTCATCGTGGCGCTTGGGTTCAACCTGCTGGGTGACGGGCTGCGCGACGTTCTGGACCCAAAGGCGCGCAAATGACCCTGCTGTCTGTCGAAGACCTGCGCATCACCTTCCCCACCCGTCAGGGCCCGTCCGAGGTAGTGCGCGGCGTCACGTTCAGCCTTGGCCGCGAACGCCTTGGCATCGTGGGCGAAAGCGGCTCTGGCAAGTCGCAAACCGGACGCGCTCTGCTTGGCCTGACCCCGCCACCGGGCATCGCCACCGCCAAACGGCTCGACTTCGACGGGATCGACCTGCGCACCGCCACCCCGGCTCGCTGGCGCGAATTGCGCGGCATCCGGATGTCGATGATCATGCAGGATCCCAAATTCTCGCTGAACCCCGTCATGCCAATCGGTCGCCAACTGATCGAGGCGGCAAGACGCACCGCTGGCCGCGCCGAGGCGAAAGACCGCGCGATGGCCATGCTCGAAGCTGTGCAGATCCGCGACCCCGCCCGCGTGTTCCGCGCCTATCCGCATGAATTGTCCGGCGGCATGGGCCAGCGCGCGATGATTGCGATGATGCTGATTACCGAACCCGACCTCTTGATCGCGGATGAACCGACCTCGGCCCTTGACGTGACCGTTCAGATCGAGGTTCTGCGCATCCTTGACCGTCTGGTGACAGACCGTGGCATGGGCCTGATCTTCATCAGCCACGACCTGCGGCTGGTCAGCAGCTTTTGCGACCGCGTGCTGGTCATGTATGCGGGTCGCGTGGTCGAAGAACTCGCCGCCCGCGATCTGGCACAGGCGCAGCACCCCTACACCCAAGGCCTGTTCAAATGCCTGCCGCAAGTGACCGGCGGCCAGCGCCCCCTGCCGACCCTGCAGCGCGATGCGGAATGGGCGCGCTGATGACCCTGCTGGACATCCAGAACCTTGACGTGACCTTCGGCGCTGCGGGCAACCGTGTGAAAGCGGTTTGCGGCGTCTCCCTGTCAGTAACCGAAGGCGAAAGCTACGGCATCGTCGGTGAAAGCGGGTCGGGCAAATCCACTATCCTGCGTGCGATATGCGGGCTGGCCCCGGTCAGCGGCGGGGCGATCCGGCTGAACGGCAGCCCCCTGCGCAGTCCCCGCCCCCCTGCGTTCTACCGGCAGGTGCAGATGGTGTTTCAAGACCCCTATGCGTCCTTGCACCCGCGCCACACCATCGACCGTGTGCTGTCGGAACCCCTTGCGATCCACGGCTTTTCCGATGCGGAAACCCGCATCGAACAGGCTTTGCAGGATGTCGGCCTCGGGGTCGGCTTTCGCTTTCGTTATCCTCATCAGCTGTCTGGTGGCCAGCGCCAGCGCGTCGCCATTGCACGCGCGCTGATCCTAGAACCCCAGGTTTTACTTCTTGATGAGCCGACCTCTGCGCTTGATGCCTCGATCCAGGCTGAGGTCCTGAACCTGCTGGACAGGTTGCGACAGGAACGCGGCCTGACCTACGTCCTGGTCAGTCACGATC
>JBKJVF010000173.1:0-11445 GCA_046589965.1 Paracoccaceae bacterium | reverse complement strand
GGACGCGGCACACCGGGCAAGGCGCAGAGCATTTCATAAAGCAGGTTCGCCCCAATCAGCGCGGTGTTGCCGGATGGGTCATAGGGCGGAGACACCTCGACCAGATCGCCGCCCACGATGTTCAGCCCCGCCGCACCGCGGATGATCTCGAACGCCTGCCAGGTCGACAGCCCGCCCGGTTCTACCGTGCCCGTGCCCGGCGCAAAAGCGGGGTCAAGGCTGTCGATGTCATAGGTGAGGTAAACCGGCGCATCCCCGATCACCGCGCGCACCTTGTCCATCAGGGGCACGAGCGAGCGGTGCCAGCATGCCTCGGCCTGCACAACGGTCCAGCCCTGATCGCGGGCCCAGTTGAAATCCTCGGCCGCATAGCCGGTGCCGCGCAGACCGATCTGAAAGACCTTGTCGTTGATCAGGCAGCCATCCTCCCAGGCGCGGCGAAACGGGCAGCCATGGGCGACCTTTTCCCCAAACATCGTGTCGTTGATATCGGCATGGGCGTCGATATGGATCAGGGCGACGGGGCCATGGCGTTTCTTGATCGCGCGCAAGATCGGCCAGGTCAGGGTATGATCGCCGCCCATGGTCAGGGGGATCACGCCCTGTGCCAGCACCTGATCATAATGTGCCGTGATGATGTCCACGGTCTTTTTCAGATCGAACGTGTTGATCGCAACATCCCCGATATCGGCCACTTGCAGATGTTCAAACGGCGCCGCCCCTGTTGCCATGTTATAGGGGCGCAGCATGCGGCTTTCGTCCCGGATCTGGCGCGGCCCGAGCCGCGTGCCCGACCGGTTCGAGGTGCCATGATCCATCGGAATGCCGATGAACGCCACATCGAGGCCTTCGGCGGTGGGTTGCGTGGGCAGCCGCATGAAAGTCGCAGGCCCGCCGAAACGCGGCATCTCGTTGCCGCCAAGGGGTTGATTAAATTTGCGCATTGTCCTTGCCTTTGATCCAGTCGGTAATGATCGCCTTGTGGCGCGCGCCGGAATAGCTGGGAAAATGCCCGCCATGTACGACGCGAACCGGCAAGCGCAGCAGGCGTTCCATTGAGACGCGGTACTGGTGCTGTTCCAGATCACTGATGCCTTCGATCAACTCGCCGTCATAGACGATGTCGCCTGAAAACAGGATGCCCGTCTCAGCCTCCCACAGCGCGATCCCGCCCGGCGAATGCCCCGGCGTGTGGATCACCTCGAACCGCCGGTCACCCAGGTCGACCACGTCGCCATCCCACAGCAGCCGCGTCGCGGGTGCTGCCCCCACGGCATAGGTTTCCGACCGGTATGGATCGGGCGGCAAGGTCGTGAAGATCTCATCCGTCACATACTTGTCGGCATAGGTGTTTTTGCGGGTCGGCGCGCGCAGCAGATGTGCCTCGGCCCCATGGCAGGATCGGCAGGCAAATTCATGGTGACAGCCGATGTGATCGAAATGGGTGTGGCTCGCCACCGCCTCCAGCGGGCGCATCGTCACCAACGCGACATGATCGCGCAGGGACACGACACCCATGCCGCTGTCGACCAGCATGTCGCGGTCGCTACCCCGCACATGCCAGACATTGCAGCGGTAAAACTCATGGATATGTGGTTCGTCGATATGGGTGACGCCGTCGCCTACGCCGCGAACGCGCCACCAGTCCGTTGGATTTGCCCGCATCATGCCGTCAACAGAACATGCGCCCGCGCGCAAAGGTCAAGCACATCGCCGACCTTGAGCACGGTTTCCGGCGGAAGATGCAGGATCAGATCCGTCAGCGGTGCCTGAACCGGCGACGCATGCGCCCGCAGGTGCGTGCCAAAGAACGCAAGGTCGGTGATCCGTGCGCGCCCCAGCATCAGGTTGCCTTCGGTGCCGATGGCCTCGGGCCGGATGCAGAGCGTCCCGGTGCCGGTGCCCGGCAACAAGGGCCCAAGCGGGGTCTGCCCGTTGACCACGGGGATCTTGTTCACCTCACCCATGAACCCCGCACTGAAGAGCGTCCGGGGCCGCAGATAAACCTCGCGCGGAAATCCTTCATCCTCGATCCGACCATCCTTCATCACCACGATCCGGTCGGCGATGGCCATCGCCTCTTCCTGATCATGGGTCACGTGAACAAATGTCGTGCCAAGACGGCGCTGCAATGCCTTGAGTTCTTCTTGCATGGCGCGGCGCAATTTCAGGTCGAGCGCGCCCAGCGGTTCATCCAGCAACAGGACATCCGGCTCCACCGCCAAGGCCCGGGCCAGCGCCACGCGCTGACGCTGGCCACCCGACAATTCGTGCGGGCGGCGATCCCCGCGCCCCTCCAGCCCCACCAGTTCCAGCATCGCCTCGGCCTTTGCGCGCCGCGCCCCTGCCGCCATCCCGCGCATCCGCAGTCCAAAGGCGACATTGTCGGCGAGCGTCAGATGCGGAAACAGCGCGTAATCCTGAAACACCGTCGTTGTGGGACGATCCTTGGGCGCGATCCCGGCCATGTCGCGCCCGCCAATCAACACCCGGCCCGACGTCGGTTCGGCAAAGCCGCCGATCAGGTTTAAAAGCGTGGTCTTGCCGCAGCCAGACGGCCCGAGCAGCACGACAAACTCGCCTGCCTTGATCTCCAGGCTCACATCGTCCAGCGCAAGCGCCGCGCCAAAGGTCTGGCTGACCGCATCTATGATCACCCCCGCCGTCATCTGCGCCTCCGCAAGGTCAATTCGCCCAGGATCACGGCGGTGACCGACACCAAAAACACCAGCGAGCCGACCGCGTTGGTGGCTGGCGACAGGCCGGACCGCAGCAGCGACCAGATCTCCACCGGCAGCGTCACGTCGAACCGCGTCAACAGGAACGCGATGATGAACTCATCCCAGCTGAACGTCACCGACAGGAAAAACGCGGCCAACATCGGTGCCATCAGCATCGGGGCGGAGACATGCCACAAGACCCGCGCCGCCGATGCCCCCAGATCGCGCGCGGCGCGTTCCGCCGATTTCTGCTGATCCCCCATCGCGGCATAAAGGATCGCAAAGCACAAGGGCAGGTTGATGACGACATGGCCCGCTCCGACCGTCCACAACGACAGGCGCACCCCCAACTGGTTGAGCAGACTGAGAAGTCCCAGCGCGATGATCAGATAACTGACGGTCATCGGCGCGATGATCAGCCCCCGCATCCAGACCGATCCGGGTAATTTGACCCGCGCCAAGGCATGCGCCGCCAGAAAGCCCAAGACCAGCGCCACTGCCGACGACACCATCGCCACGATCAGCGAGTTGCCCAAGGCCGCCATCAGATCGCGGTCACCCAGCACCTGGGTATACCACTTCAACGACAGGCCCTGAAACGGCGGCACGGGCAGGCGACCGCCCTGAAACGAAAACGCCACAAGCACCGCGACGGGAAGGAAGATGAACGCATAGGCCAGCGCCAGATAGGTCCAGGACAGCGCGCGCATCAGACCCGGTCCAATCGCAACCAGCGGGCGGATGCCAGATAGGCAAGGCTCACCACCATCATCAGAATGACGCTGAGCGCACTTGCCAGCGGGAAATTCCCCGACCTGCCCAGTTGCAGCATGATCAGCTGAGGCAAGGTCAGCTCGTTATTGCCGCCCAGAATTTGCGGCGTGATGTAATCCCCGATGCACAGAACGAAGGTCAGAAACGCCCCCGTCACCACACCCGGCAGCGTCAGAGGCAGGATCACATGGCGAAAGGTCGCCCAGCGCCCGGCCCCAAGGTCGGCAGCTGCGCGGGCATAGTTCGGCGACAACTGGATCAGGTTGGCATAGATCGTCAGCGTCAGCAGCATGACAAAGAAATGCACGAACCCGATCACGGTCGCAAAGCGGGTGGAGGCGATCTCCAGCGGCTCGGCAAACAGCCCCAGCCCCAGCATCGCCTTGTTCAGCACGCCGTTCTGCCCCAGCACCAAAAGCCACGCATAGGACCGAACGACATAAGACGTCCAGAACGGCAATACGGCCAGCAACAGCGCCAGCCGCTGCCACCGCGCCGGTACCCTGAACGCGATTATCGCGGCCAGAGGATAGGCCAGCAGCACCGACAGCACCGTGACGATGGCCGTGATTTCCAGCGAGTTCAGCAGCGCCTTGAACAGGGTCCAGTCGGTGAAGAACCGCACGTAGTTGCCTGGGTCGAACCCGTGGACAACCTCGCGCCCCTCCATATGGGCGAACGACAGTGCCAACATCGCGGCGAAGGGCAGCACGAAAAATGCCGCTGTCCAGGTCAGGGCCGGGGCCACAAGGCCCCAGCCCAGCCGCCGTTCGGCGCGCGCCAGGCTCACTGCTGCAGCATTTCCGTCCAGAGATCCTGCATCGCGGTATCAAGGGCAGCGTCCGGGATCGGGTACAACTGCGCGCGACCCAGGAACTCTTTCTGCTGATCCCAGCGCAGCACGGCTTTCTGTTCTGCGGTCAACACATCCCCCGCCTTGGCATTCGAAGGCATCCCCCAATAGCAGGACGAGGTTGCCAGCCGCGCCTGCCCCTCCGGGCCGGTGATGTACTTGACGAATTCCAGCGCCAGATCGGGTTCGGTCGACCCTGCCACAACCCCGATCGACTGCGCCCAGCGCACACCACCCTGTTTCGGGATCGTCCAGTCGAGGTTCGGGTTGTCGGCCATCAGGACAGCGGTCAACCATTCACCCCCGCCCACGATGATGTCGACCTCGCCGGTTGCGAGCGCGGTCTGGCTGCTGACCACATCCGACACCTGCTTGGACGCGGCTTTCAGCTTGAACAAAGGCTCTTTCAACCCTGCCAGCGCCTCGGCGGTGAGGTCGGCGGTATTGACCCCCTGCCCCAGGGCCACCAGCCCCAGCACCGGCAGGTAATAGTCATAGATCGCAATCCGCCCGTCATATTTGCCGGATGTCAGGCTGGCCATGTCGTCCATGTCCGCCGGGTCCACCTTGGTCTTGTCGTAGGCGACGGTGTTGTAGCCGAACTTTTCGGTCACGGCATAGGTCTTGCCATCGACCATGTTGTTCTCGGCCATGACCAGTTCGGGAAAGAAATCGCCTGTCGCCAGCGCATCGGCAGGAAGTTCCGCCAGATGCCCGGCCTCCACTGCCCGACCCACATCGACCGCATCGATGACCAGTACGTCCCAGTCACCGGGTTGCGACTGATCCAGGATCGCAAGCCCCGCTGCGGTCCCTTCATATTCCTTCAGGTTCACCTTGACGCCGAACTGCTCTTCAAAGGGGGCAATCAGCGCTGCGTCGGTATGGTCGCACCAGACCAGCGCGTTCAGTTCCTGCCCAAGACTGGGCGACGCGGCCATCAGGGCCAGCACCGAGGCGCCGGCAAGGGTCGGTTTCGGCATCATTCTCTCCTTGTTGTCGGGCGAGTCTCACGTTCGCGCTCGACAAAAGAATGAAGTTGGTTCATTTTTGAAGTCAATGTCAAATATCGCCCCCTTGCTTCAAATGCCGCCTGACACCCCGCCGCAGGGGCTTCGCGCGCGCGGCAAAGCGGAAAGAAGTCGCAGAATGCTGGACGCGGCGTCGCACCTGATCCGCGAGCAGGGGTATGACCATGCGCGGATCGAGGACATCGCGGCGCTGGCAGAGGTGTCGGTCGGTACGTTCTACAACTACTTTTCGACCAAGGGCGATCTGCTCCTCGCCATCGTATCGATGGAAGTGGAAGAGGTGCTTGCGCAAGGGGCCATGATCGTCGGCAACCCGGGCCACGACCTGGACCAGACCCTGCTTGCCCTGATCGGCGGCTATTTCGACCATTCGCTGGTCTATCTCTCCAAAGAGATGTGGCGTCGTGCGATGGCGATTTCGATCGAGGCACCCGATACCCCGTTCTCGCGCCGATACACCGAGCTTGACGCGCTGTTGCGTGATCAGGTCTGCGATGCCATCGCGGCCTTGCAGCGGCGCGGGCGCGCCCGGATCGGCGTCTCGGCGCAGGATGCGGGCCAGCTTATCTTTAACAATCTCAACATGATGTTCATCGAATTCGTGAAATCCGACCCGATGACGCTGGCCGAACTTTCTGCCACGGTCGCCCGCCAGAACCGCCCCATCGTGGCGATGCTGACGGTCTGACAGCGCCTTCCTATTGGTCCAGATACGCCTGTTGCAGAAGCCTCACAGCATACCCGGCACGACCTGATCGGGCGGACGATGGCCGTCGGCAAAAGTCTTGATGTTGATGATGACCTTTTCGCCCATCTCGATCCGCCCTTCGAGCGTGGCAGATCCCATATGCGGCAGCATCACCACATTCGGAAGGTCACGCAGACGCGGGTTGATCTCTGCCCCCCGTTCATAGACATCAAGGCCCGCCCCCGCGATCTCTCCGCTGCGCAAACCGCGCGTCAGGGCGTTTTCGTCGATGACCTCGCCCCGGCTGGTATTCACGATCACCGCGGAGGGTTTCATCAGTTTCAGCCGCCGCGCATTGATCAGATGAAACGTCGACGGGGTGTGAGGGCAATTCACGCTGATGATGTCCATCCGCGCAATCATCTGGTCCAGGCTTTCCCACCAGGTCGCCTCCAGCTCCGCCTCCACCTGCGGGCGCAGCCTCATGCGGTTGTGGTAATGCACCTGTAACCCAAAGGCCCGCGCGCGGCGCGCCACCGCCTGCCCGATGCGGCCCATGCCGAGGATGCCCAAGCGCCGACCACCCAGACGCCCGCCCAGATTGGCCATCGGCGACCAGCCTGGCCAGTCGCCAGACTGCATCACCGCAAGTCCCTGAGGAATGCGTCGTGTGACACCCAGGATCAGCGCCATCACCATATCGGCGGTGTCCTCGGTCACCACGCCCGGTGTGTTCGACACCAAAATGCCCCGGCTGCGCGCGGTTGCGACGTCGATATGGTCGACGCCCGCGCCATAACTTGCGATCAGCTTCAACTGATCCCCGGCCTGCGCGATGAGTGCCGCATCGATCTGGTCGGTGATGGTCGGGACCAGGACGTCCGCCCCCCGCATCGCGGCCGCAAGCTCGTCGCGCGTCATGGCCACGTCAGGGTCGCGCAAGATCACATCGAAAAGCTCGGTCATGCGCGTTTCGACAACCTCGGGCAGGCGCCGGGTGACAACGACCTTCAATCGTGGCGCAGGCATCACGCTTTCCCTTCCCATGGCCCAAAGGCGGGCTTTCCAACAGGCATCGTTGTTGGCAAAGTGGAACCAAGCGGGTCGCAGCACAAGCCCCGGATCAACAGTGGTGACATTGGGGCTGACGGATGGCTCCGGTCACGCTAGAGGCAGGACTGGCACGATCCGGGCACGGCGGCCGGCATGTCGGGCAGACAAGGGGCATGACAATGACGGCGCGGTGGACAGGACTTGTGGCGATCTTGGGTTGCCTTGGCGGCGCGCTGTCTGCCCTGGCGCAGGACATGCAGACCGTTGCCCCGCCGCCCCGCCCCACCGCCATGGCCGCCGCCGCCCCCGTGATGCCTGAGGCCAAACCCGAACCCGTTCGGGATCCGACCCGGGGGGCTGTGACCAACTTGCCCGTGCCGCGCTATGTCACGCTGAAGACGAACGAAGGCAATGCCCGGCGGGGTCCTGGCCTGTCGCACCGTGTCGACTGGGTGTTTGCGCGTGCGGGGATGCCGCTGCGCGTGACGGCAGAATACGAAAACTGGCGCCGCGTGGAGGATGCCGAAGGCGTCGGCGGCTGGATCCATTACACGCTTTTGTCCGGCGTCAGATCGGTCCTGATCATGCGGGACATGGCGGAATTTCACAGCGATCCGCGCCCTGACGCCATGGTTGAGGTGCAGGCCGAACAGGGCGTTGTGGGCAAGTTGCTGGAATGCGAAGCCGACTGGTGCCGTGTGGGGATCGACGGCTACAAGGGCTGGGTTCTGAAATCGGAGATCTGGGGTGTCGATCCCGGCGAACTGATCGAATGACGCCCGGCGCAGCCGACCGCGTGCGGGGACAGGAACCTTCGTGCACGCCTGCCGTTGAACGCCATGGATGACGCCCTAAGAAGATGGATCTGGTGATGTATGAGTGGAGCACCGGCATCGATGGGCAATGACCCCAGCCATCAGCGTTTGGTGATTTCCGCGGGGATCGCGTCGGTCGGGGTGTCTGCGTTGCTGGTCGCCGTCAAGCTTTGGGCGCTGGGTGCGACCACCTCGCTGGCGGTGGCGGCGTCGCTTGCCGACAGTGCGATGGACCTGATGACCTCGCTTGCGGCCCTTGCGGGCATCTTCTATGCGGCCAAACCCGCCGATGAAGACCACGCCTTTGGCCATACCTCGGCGGAGGACCTGACCGCCCTTGGGCAGGCGCTATTCATCCTGATTTCCGCGACGGCGATTGCGACGGCAGCTATTTGGCGCCTGCTTGATCCGGCGCCGCCTGCCTTGACCGCCCCCGGCGCCGGCATTGCCATCATGGTTTTTGCCATCGTCGTCACCGGACTTTTGGTGTTGTGGCAGGGGCGCGTGGCACGGGCGACGGGCAACCGCATCATTGCGGCGGACCGGCTCCATTACCTTGGCGACCTTCTGCCCAATATCGGGGCCATTGCTGCGCTCTGGGCCTCGCGGGAGTTTGGTCTTGCCGCTTTGGACAGCGTGATCGCCCTGGGCACGGCAGGGCTTTTGGCGCTGGGGGCCATCCGGATCGGCAAAAGCGCGTGGGACGCCTTGATGGACCGTAGCGCCGACAAGGCCCTTTTGGACGGCATTGCCGACATGGTACGCGATTGGCCCGGCGTGCGCGGCTTTCATGACCTCAAGACCCGAACTGCCGGCAGCCGGGTGTTCGTGAACCTGCATATCGAACTTGACGGCAACCAACCCCTGCGCGAGGCGCATGACATCGGGGCCGCCCTGCGTCGCGCGATCATCATGCGCTTTCCACAAACAGATGTGATCATCCACAAGGATGTCGCATGGGCCAGTGACGATCTGGGCGAGCGTTCAAACCACCCTATGTCATAGGCGTGGCCAAGAAATTCTTGGCCGAAATGCAGAAAAAACAGTCTTGCATAACAACGCCTTCCGCTGCAATTATCCAAATGTATAGATGGAAGCCTCGCCTGATGACCACGCGCCGCACTTATCGCCGTGAGCCCGAAGTCAAGCGCCGCGAAGCGCTGATCACGGCGGCGCAGGAGCTGGTGGCCGAAGGGGGGCCGAAGGCCGCAACCGTGCGGGCGATTGCCGAACGGGCTGGCGTCACAGCGGGTCTGATCCGACACTACTTTGCCTCCAAGGAAGAGCTGTCGCAGGCCGCTTATCGCGCGCTCATGGACGAGATGACCGATTTCGGCGCGCATCTTCTGGATGGTGCCCCGGCCGATCCGATCAGCCGATTGTCGATCTTTGTGGCGGCCTCGCTGCGCCCGCCGGTTGTCGATGGCAAGGCGGTCGGACTTTGGGCGGGCTTCATGCATCAGGTCCGGTCCGATCCCGCACTGCTTGCCGTGCACGAGACGTCCTACCTGCGGTTTCGCGATGCGCTGCAAACATTGATCGCGGATTTGCCACGCAAGGCCGACGCCGCCCAGCTGCGCCGCGAAGCGATCGCCTGCAACGCCGTCATCGACGGGTTGTGGCTGGAAGGATCGGTCCTGCCAGAAATCTTTACCCCTGGGGAGCTGGAGCGGATCGGCCTGACCTCAGTTTGCGCCATCCTTGGCATTGAGCTTGCCAGCGTCATGGCAGCCCTGCCAGCCAATGCCCCAACCGATTTTGTGAAAGACCGCGCATGAGATATGCCGCCGTAACCGACCGTCTGGCCGATCTTGGCGGCGCACGGTGGGAAATCCATACCCTGGCACGTGCGCTCAAGGCCGAAGGTCGCGACCTGATCGAACTGACGATCGGAGAGCCGGACGTGCCGACCCCCAAGGCGCTGATAGATGTCGCATATGCCGCGATGAAGCGCGGCCGCACCGGTTATTCCAATGGGCGCGGCGAAGCGGGCCTCGTCTCGGCGCTTGCCGACCGCTACTCGGCGCGGTTGGGCCGCCCGTTCAGCCGCGACCAGTTTCTGTGCCTGCCCGGGACCCAGACAGCACTTTATCTTGCGATGATGACGCTGACAGGACCGGGCGACGAGGTCCTTATGGGTGACCCCGCCTACGCCACTTATGACGGCGTCATTGCGGCGTCAGGCGCCGTTGCGGTCCCTGTGACGCTCCGCCCGGAACATGGGTTTCGCATGCGCCCCGAGGATGTGCTGGCCGCGATTACGCCGCGCAGCCGCGTGCTGTTTCTGAATTCGCCGCACAATCCGACCGGTGCCTTGCTGACCCGCGATGACATCGTCGCTTTGGGCCAGATCGCGCGCGATCACGATCTGTGGATTGTCGCGGATGAGGTTTATGAGGATCTGGTTTATCCCGGCGTCACCTTTGTCTCGCCGCTGTCGTTGCCGAACCTTGCTGAACGAACCGTCGTCACCTCGTCCATTTCGAAATCCCATGCCGCACCCGGATTCCGGTCCGGCTGGTGCGTCGGCCCGGCCGAGTTCTGCGCGCGGGCCTTGCCGCTGTCTGAAACCATGCTTTTCGGCAATCAGCCCTTTATCGCCGACATGACCGAGGCGGCGTTGCGCGCGCCCTCCCCTGTCGCCGCCGGCATGGTCACCCGTTTTGCGCGCCGTGCGGCGCTGTTGCATGAAGCACTTGATGGCGTGGCTGGCCTTGCTGTTAACCGCCCCGATGCAGGTATGTTCGCTCTGGTCGATATCCGCGCGACCGGTCTTTCGGGCCGCGACTTTGCGCTGGACCTTCTGACGCACGAATCCGTCGCCGTCATGCCGGGCGAAAGCTTTGGATCCACGCTGGCCGGTTGGTTGCGCCTGACACTGACGCAGCCTGATGATGTGACGCGCGCTGCCGCCGACCGCATTGCGCGCCACGCCGCCCGGCTTCAAAAGACCTGACAACAGGAACATCCGATGCGCACCGTGGGAGAAAGACTGGTCGAAGGCTTGGCGGCGCGGGGCGTCACCGTCGTCTTCGGCATCCCGGGTGTTCATACGGTCGAGCTGTACCGGGGCCTGTCCAACAGCCCGGTGCGCCATGTCACTGCCCGCCATGAACAGGGTGCGGCCTTCA
Organism: Paracoccaceae bacterium; assembly: GCA_046589965.1. GTDB lineage: Bacteria > Pseudomonadota > Alphaproteobacteria > Rhodobacterales > Rhodobacteraceae > JAJNPS01. The sequence continues at coordinate 380 of JBKJVF010000173.1, read as the reverse complement.
TGGCCGACGGCTATGCGCGGGTCGCAGGCAAGCCCGGCGTGTGCATCCTGATCACCGGCGCCGGGCTCACGAACGCCGCCACGCCGATCGCCGGCGCCTACCACGACTCGATCCCGATGCTGGTGATCTCGAGCGTGTGCACGCCCGGGATGCCGAACACGGTGTCGACGCCGTACTGCTCGAGCAGGCGCACGATCGCCTCGCCGCAGCTCGGGACGGCGGCTTCGGCGGGAGCGTCGGAAGTGGCGCCAAGTGGCGTGGCTTCGGCCATGGGGAGAGCGTATAGGCTCCGGTGGGTGTCCGATGTCGCCCTGATGGAACGCGCCGAGGAGCTCCTCGCAGCCCAAGGTGAGCGCGTCGCGTCGCTGCTGCCCGAGGGC
>JBKJVF010000100.1:0-6220 GCA_046589965.1 Paracoccaceae bacterium | reverse complement strand
TCGCACTGGGTGAGGCCGAAGGGTTTGTCAAAACCATCTTTGACGCCAAGACTGGCGAGATGCTGGGCGCGCATATGGTCGGCGCCGAGGTCACCGAGCTGATCCAGGGCTATGTGGTGGCGCGCACTTTGGAGACCACCGAAGAAGACCTGATGAACACGGTCTTCCCGCATCCGACGCTGTCGGAAATGATGCACGAGTCGGTGCTGGACGCCTACGGGCGAGCGATCCACTTCTAATATCCGGGCGCGGCCTCGCAACTGCCAAGCTGATCGGCCAGAAAACCGTTCAGCTTGGCCTCACGCTCGTAGTCGACTGGCAGGCGGAAAGCCTGCACTGTGAGCGTTCCGGCAGGCGTTTTGTGATTTACGCAGACCGCAAACCGACTGTGGCACCGGTTGCCATTCCCCAGACCCGGGCGGTATAGGGGTGCTCCCATACGGAACATCCCCATGCGCAACACCCTGATCGTGATCGCAGTTTTTTGCGCGGGGCTTGGTGCTGCAGCGCAATTCGGCAAGATTTCTGTTCTGTTCGAAGACCTTAGTGCCACCTATTCAGGCTATGGCGATGTCGCGATGGGCTGGATGGTCAGCATCGTAGGCCTGGTCGGGCTGGTCCTTGGGGCCGTTGCGGGCATGTTCATGGGGCCGCTGGGCTTGCGCCGCGTGATGGTGATGGCGCTGTTTCTGGCGGCGGCGGCAAGTGCGGTTCAGGCGGTGCTGCCACCCTATCCGGTGATGATGGTTTTGCGGGTCGTGGAAGGGCTGTCGCATCTGGCGATTGTCGTGGTTGGCCCGGTGCTGATGGCACGCGCAGCAACGCCGAGAACCTTGGGGTTTGTCATGGCGCTTTGGGGCAGTTTCTTTGGCCTCAGCTATGCCGGTCTTGCCTATGTCGCACCCCTCATCGTGGCGCAACAGGGATTGGGAATGGTGTTTCTGGCCCATGCGATCTGGATGGTGGTCTGCGGGGGTATTCTGGCCCTTCTGTTGCCCGCCGACCCGCCTCGGATGACCTTGCCACGGGGGGACTGGCTGGCGCGGCATGTGCACATCTATGCCTCGCCCCGGATCGCGGCCCCCGCCCTGGGATTCATCTGCTATACGATCCTTTTCGTGGCCTTGCTGACCCTTTTGCCGCCGCATGTGCCGGAAGTCGCACGCGGGACAGTCGCGTTCTGGATGCCCCTCGCCGCCATCATCGTGTCGATGACCATTGGCGTGTCCGTGTTGCGGTATCTGTCCGCCGTGCGCACGGTACAGGCGGGTTTTGCGGTGGCGGCGCTGGCGGTCATCGGCCTGTGGCTGGTCTGGGGGCAAGCCTGGCCGATGGCGGGCATGGCGTTGACGCTGTCAGGCGCATTCGGGCTGGTTCAGGGGGCTTCCTTTGCCGCTATCGCCCAGTTGAATGACGCACCCGAAGATCGCGCGATGGCGGCGGGCGCGGTGGCGCAGATGGGAAATCTTGGCACTGTCACTGGCACGCCCCTTTTAGCGTGGGCCTTTGCCCATGGAGAGGCGGGGGCGATCCTTGCAATGGGCCTGCCGTTTTGTCTTGCCGGGATTGCCGTACACGCCATCCAGGCGCGCAGGCGGATGCACGAATAAGTGCAATGACAGCTGCGATTGCGGATTGTTCCGCTTTCGTTCACTATTCTGGGTTGGAGACTCGGACAAACCGTCCTATGTCTTGGCCGTTAACCGGGGTGGGCCATGGCCGAACAGAAGTTCATCGAGGTGCGGGGTGCGCGTGAGCACAACCTCAAGAATGTCGATGTCGACATTCCGCGCGACCAGTTGGTGGTGATCACCGGGCTGTCGGGGTCCGGGAAGTCGTCGCTGGCGTTCGACACCATCTATGCCGAGGGCCAGCGCCGCTATGTCGAATCTCTGTCGGCCTATGCGCGGCAGTTTCTGGATATGATGGGCAAGCCGGATGTGGACCACATCTCTGGCCTCAGCCCCGCCATTTCCATCGAACAAAAAACGACGTCGAAAAACCCGCGCTCCACCGTCGGCACAGTGACCGAGATCTACGACTATCTGCGCCTGCTGTTCGCCCGTGTGGGCACGCCTTTCTCGCCGACAACCGGCCTGCCCATCACCGCGATGCAGGTCCAAGACATGGTCGATGCCGTGATGGCGATGGCCGAGGGCACGCGCGCCTATCTTTTGGCCCCGATCATCCGCGACCGCAAAGGCGAATACCGCAAGGAATTCATCGACCTGCGCAAACAGGGCTTTCAGCGCGTCAAAGTAAACGGCGCGTTCCACGATCTTGAGGACCCGCCGACCCTGGACAAGAAATTCCGCCACAACATCGACGTGGTGGTCGACCGGATCGTGGTCAAAGAGGGGATCGAGACACGCCTTGCCGACAGTTTCCGCACCGCATTGAACCTCGCCGACGGCATTGCGGTGGTGGAGCTTGCCGAGGCTGCCGAGGGCGCAGACCCCCAGCGCATTACCTATTCCGAAAAATTCGCCTGTCCGGTTTCGGGTTTCACCATTGCCGAGATCGAGCCGCGTCTGTTCTCCTTCAACGCTCCCTTTGGTGCCTGTCCGGTTTGCGACGGTCTGGGGATGGAATTGTTCTTTGACGACCGACTTGTGGTGCCAGATCAGGGTCTGTCCCTGGTTCAGGGGGCGATCGCGCCCTGGTCAAAATCGAAAAGCCCCTACATCACGCAAACCATCGACGCGCTGTCGAAACACTATGGCTTTGACAAGAAAGCCAAGTGGCGCGATCTGCCCGAGGCCGTCCACTACTTGTTCTTGCAAGGGTCCGGCGGCCAAGAAATCCAGTTCCGCTATGACGAGGGCGGGCGGGTCTATGAGGTCAAGCGCGTGTTCGAAGGGGTGATCCCCAACATGGAACGCCGCTACAAGGAGACCGACAGCGCCTGGAGCCGTGAAGAGATGGAGCGGTACCAGAACAACCGTGCCTGCGGAGCCTGTGGAGGCTATCGTCTGCGCCCAGAGGCACTGGCGGTCAAGATTGCCGGCCTGCATGTGGGGCAGGTGGTGCGCATGTCGATCACCGAGGCGTTTGACTGGATCGGGTCGGTGCCTGCCACCCTGGGCGAACAAAAGAACACGATTGCCAAGGCGATCCTGAAGGAAATCCGAGAACGCCTTGGATTCCTTGTGAATGTCGGCCTGAACTACCTGACCTTGTCGCGCAATGCAGGGACACTGTCGGGCGGGGAATCGCAGCGCATTCGCCTCGCCAGCCAGATCGGGTCCGGCCTGACGGGTGTGCTTTATGTGCTGGATGAGCCGTCGATTGGTTTGCACCAGCGCGACAATGACCGGCTTTTGACGACATTGAAGCGGTTGCGCGACACCGGCAACACCGTGCTGGTGGTCGAACATGACGAGGACGCGATCCGCGAGGCGGACTATGTGTTCGACATGGGGCCGGGGGCAGGGCTGCATGGCGGCCATGTCGTCAGCCACGGCACGCCTGCACAGGTTGCCGCCGATCCCGTCAGCCTGACCGGGCAATACCTGTCAGGCGCGCGGGAAATCGCCGTGCCCAAGGTCCGGCGCAGGGGTAATGGGAAAAAGGTTGTGGTTGTCGGGGCTTGCGGCAATAACCTGAAGAACATGACGGCAGAGTTTCCGCTGGGTCAGTTCGTTTGCGTGACAGGCGTGTCGGGCGGCGGAAAGTCCACCCTGACCATTGAAACCCTGTTCAAGACCGCTGCGATGCGTCTGAACGGGGCGCATGAAACACCAGCCCCCTGCGAGACGATCAAGGGGTTTGAGCACCTCGACAAGGTCATCGATATCGACCAGCGCGCCATCGGCCGGACCCCGCGGTCGAACCCCGCTACTTATACCGGCGCCTTCGGTCCAATCCGCGACTGGTTCGCAGGTCTGCCGGAATCCAAGGCACGCGGCTATCAGCCGGGTCGGTTCAGTTTCAACGTCAAGGGCGGGCGGTGTGAGGCGTGTCAGGGCGATGGCGTGTTGAAGATTGAAATGAACTTTCTGCCCGACGTCTACGTGACTTGCGAGACATGCAAGGGCCACCGCTATAACCGCGAGACGCTGGAAATAAAGTTCAAGAACAAGAGTATCGCCGATGTTCTTGACATGACATGCGAGGAAGGTCTGGCGTTCTTTCAGGCGGTCCCTGCGATCCGGGACAAGATGGCGGCGCTGTGCGAGGTGGGCCTTGGCTACATCAAGGTCGGCCAACAGGCGACGACGCTGTCAGGCGGCGAGGCGCAGCGGGTCAAGCTGTCGAAGGAACTGAGCCGCAGGGCGACCGGGCGCACGCTCTATATTCTGGACGAGCCGACCACCGGGCTGCATTTCGAAGACGTCCGCAAGTTGTTGGAGGTCCTGCATTCGCTGGTCGATCAGGGCAATACGGTCGTGGTCATCGAACACAATCTGGATGTGGTCAAAACCGCCGACTGGGTCATCGATATCGGCCCCGAGGGTGGAGACGGGGGCGGCGAAATCGTGGCTGTTGGCACACCCGAGGCGATTGCCAAAGTCGATGCGAGCCATACGGGGCGATACCTCAAGGACATGTTGAAGCCCAGGCGGGTGGCAGCAGAATGAGCACGATCCTTTGGCAGCGGCTAGAGGGCGCGCTGGTATTCATCGCCATGCTGGTTGTCCTGATCTCGATGGACGCAACCTCTGTCCTTGGGCCGATCTGGGTCCTGGTATTGCTGTTCTTTGCGCCCGATTTGTCGTTCGCGGGTTACCTGGGCGGACCGCGTCTGGGGGCCGCCGTTTACAACCTCGTGCACCTTTACGGGTTCGGCCTGGCTTTGATCGGCATCGGTTTTCTGATCGGCCTCAGTGTGCAGCTTGTCATCCTCGGCATGCTCTGGACCGCACATGCGGGGTTTGACCGCATGCTCGGCTATGGCCTGAAAGAGCTGACCGCCTTCACCGACACGCATCTTGGGCGCATCGGCAAGGGCTGAGGTGCTTTACGCCTTCTTGATCGGGCAGGTCGATATGCCCAACATCGAATAGAACGGGCAGGTGCCGACGATGCCGGTCAGCAAAGGCACGACGCCGATCAGCTTGGCATAGTGCCAAAAGCCCTGACCCTGATCGACAAAGAACCACACCAACAGTGCCAACCCGATGGCGACGCGCAGACCACGGTCCAGGCTGCCTTCATTGGTTGCGAACATGATCTTTCCTCCGGTTGCGCCCGACATGCTGTCGCGACGCATAAGGATTAAACAGTCGGTGGCGATCACGCCTTGATCTGGCGCAAATCAAATGGAAAAAGACCACCCCGCAGGGTGGTCTTGATCAGATTGGCGCGGAGCGGGCGCGTCTCACTCCATCGGTTTGAAGTTCAGGCTCGCGCCTTCCTTGATGCCCGATGGCCAGCGCGCGGTGATCGTCTTGGTGCGCGTATAGAACCGGAAACTGTCCGGCCCGTGCTGGTTCAGGTCCCCAAAACTGGATTTTTTCCAACCACCAAAGGTGTGATAGGCAAGCGGCACTGGGATTGGGACGTTGATACCGATCATGCCCACATTGACGCGGTTGGCGAAATCGCGCGCCGTATCGCCGTCGCGGGTATAGATGGCGGTGCCGTTGCCATATTCGTGGTCCATCGCCATTTTCAGCGCGTCTTCATAGGTTTTCGCGCGCACCGTGGAGAGGACCGGGCCGAAGATCTCTTTGCGATAGATGTCCATGTCGGTCGTCACATGGTCAAAAAGATGCGGGCCGACGAAAAAGCCGTCCTCATAGCCCTGCATCTTGAACCCGCGCCCGTCGATGACAAGTTTTGCCCCCGCCGCCACGCCCGATTCGACCAACCGCAGGATATTCGCCTTGGCCGCTGCCGTCACCACCGGGCCATAATCCACATCGTTTCCAGCAGTATAGGGGCCAACCTTCAACTTTTCGATGCGCGGGATCAGCTTTTCGATCAGCGCGTCCGCTGTGGCATCGCCCACCGGAACCGCCACTGAAATCGCCATGCAGCGTTCCCCTGCAGCGCCATATCCGGCACCGACCAGCGCATCGGCAGCCTGATCCAGATCGGCGTCGGGCATGATGATCATGTGGTTCTTGGCACCACCAAAACATTGCACCCGCTTGCCGTTCGCCGTGCCGCGCGAATAGATATATTCCGCAATCGGGGTGGACCCGACAAAGCCAATCCCTGCAATCGTGGGATTATCCAAAATCGCATCGACTGACACCTTGTCGCCATTGATCAC
>JBKJVF010000159.1:0-16021 GCA_046589965.1 Paracoccaceae bacterium | reverse complement strand
GAAAGCCCTGTCACAAATGGAACCGACCGCAAGCCTTGCAGATCCTGCAGCAAGATCACGCTTGCCTTACGCGCAGGATCGACCGCACCGAAATGGCAGTGCGGCACGGGCAAACCGCCTCGCGCGCCCATGCGGTCATAGAATGCCACTTCGCGGGCATTCGCGGCAAGGAACCGCGTGGCCAGCACCGGATCGGCCGGCGACAGCTTGGCCACAAGGCTTGCTGGCCCGGACCCTGCCACCCGATAATCCGGCACGATTCGGTAGATTGCTCCACCGGTAAAACCCTGATCCTGCCCGATCCGGTCCACCTTGACCGCGGTGACCGAAACATCGCCCGCCCCCCCGGCGCGCAGCGCATGGGTCAGCCAGTCCGGCGTGATCTCGGCTGCATCTTTCGGCACGTGGCGCGTCATGGTGGCCCTTGAGGTGTTGCCGTGACCCTCGGGGCCCGGCATCCGGGCAGCGACCATAGCCGGTTTGGCCAAACCTTCCAGCGCCATTCGCTGACCCGTGACGCCCGCGGTCTCAGCTGGCGATGATCACGTTGGTGCCCCAATCGTGGCATTTGCGCGCCAGGTCGGCGGGCAGCGGAGCATCGGTGAACAGCGTGTCGATCTCGGACAATGACGCCAGCCTTGCCGGCGCTGACCGGGCCAGTTTGGACCCATCGCAGACCAGATAGGTCTTGCGCGCCTGCCGGATGATCGCCTTTGAAACCCGCACTTCGGCCAGATCATAGTCCAGAAGGTCGCCGTCGCGGTCCAGTGCAGAGACCCCGATGACCGCAAGGTCCACCTTGAACTGTTCAAAGAATTGCGTCGTCAATTCCCCGACCAGACCGCCATCGGACCGCCGAAGCGCGCCCCCCGCCACCATGATTTCGCAACTGGGGTTGGCAGCAAGGATGTTGGCCACGTTCATGTTGTTGGTCACGACAGTGATGTTGCTGTGATGCAGCAGGGCATGGGCCACAGCCTCGGTCGTGGTGCCAAGGTTCAGAATGATCGACGAATTGCCCGGGATCGCCTCGGCACAGACCCGCGCAATCGCAGACTTGGCGCCCTCGTTCATCCGCCTGCGTTGTTCATAGCCAAGGTTGGTGACCCCGGTCCGCGGCATTGCGCCGCCATGCACCCGGTCAAGGTGCCCCGCATCGGCCAGGTCGGTCAGATCGCGCCGGATCGTCTGCAGTGTCACGTTGAACCGCTGGGACAGATCTTCGACGATCACCCGGCCTTCGCTGCGCGCAATATCCAATATCTCGGTCTGACGAAAACTCAGGGTCAAATCGCATTCCTTTGCAGGCACCGTTGCGACTGCAGTTTCGGCAAAGTCGCGTTTGTGATCAAGGTCAAATCTTACTACCGGTTGCAACCGGGCCCGGGAACTCTCGCTGCAATGCAGCGCGGAAATGCGCGTTTGCGGCATTTTCCGGTCGAAAGCGCGCCGCAAGTGCCGACGCCGTGCGCGTCGATGTTCGTTTTTCGATAAGTCGCGTAAAAACGAAAAAAGCGTTTGACCACTGTGTCAATTCGCGGCAGGTTCGTCGCTGCCAGGGAGAGAGGGCATCACGTGATCGACAGCCAGCCGTCAGCAATGACGGACCTTTTCATTGTCGGTGGCGGCATCAACGGCTGCGGGATTGCCCGCGACGCCATCGGGCGCGGTCTTTCGGTGATGCTGGCCGAACAGGGCGACCTGGCACAGGCGACCTCGTCGTCCTCCACCAAGCTTTTCCATGGTGGCCTGCGCTATCTGGAATATTTCGAATTTCGACTGGTCCGTGAGGCCTTGCATGAACGCGAAACCCTGCTGGTCGCCATGCCCCATATCAGCTGGCCGATGCGTTTCGTGCTGCCCTACCATCCCGACATGCGGTTCGAAGGCGACACGCCCACGGGCCGGTTGATGTCGACCTTCATGCCGTGGATGCGCGGCCGGCGCCCGGCCTGGCTGATCCGGCTCGGTCTTTTCATGTACGACAATCTGGGCGGGCGAAAGATCTTGCCCGGGACGCGCACGCTGGACCTGACCCGCGATGCCGCAGGCAAACCGCTGCAACCGCGCTTTGCGCATGCCTATGAATACTCCGACTGCTGGATCGAGGATTCGAAACTGGTCTCGCTCAATGCCGCGGATGCCGCAAAACGTGGCGCGACCATCATGACCCGCACCCGCGTGGTCAGCGTCGAGCGCAGCACCGATCACTGGACGATCACGACCGAAGGACCAAATGGCAAGGGCAGCTACACTTCGCGCGCGCTGGTCAATGCCGGTGGTCCATGGGTCGAGGATATCATCCGCAATGTGGCGCGCATCAATTCGTCCGAAGGCGTTCGGCTGGTGCGGGGCAGCCATATCGTCACGCGCAAACTCTACGACCACGACCGCTGTTACTTCTTTCAAGGGACCGACGGTCGGATCATCTTTGCGATCCCGTATGAGCAGGACTTCACCCTGATCGGCACCACCGACAAGGACCACAAGGGCGACCCTAAATCGGCCGTTTGCACGGATGAGGAACGCGACTATCTGTGCGAATTCGCCAGCCAGTATTTCAAGACACCCGTGACGGCGGCGGATGTGGTCTGGACCTATTCCGGGGTGCGGCCCCTCTACAATGACGGCGCGAAATCGGCGACAGCGGCGACGCGCGACTATGTGCTCAGCCTCGATCAGAACGGCGCGCCCCTTCTCAATGTGTTTGGCGGCAAGATCACGACCTATCGCCGTCTTGCGGAATCCGCACTGGCCAAGCTGACGCCGTTTTTCCCGGGCGCAAAACCGCAATGGACGGCCCGCGTTGCCCTGCCCGGTGGGGATTTTCCCCAGGATGGCGTTGCAGCGCTGACAGCCAATCTGGCGCAAAGCTACCCGTTCCTGACCCCGTACTGGGCGGCGCGTCTGATCCGAGCCTATGGCACGAATGCTGCAAAGTTGCTTGGCAGTGCCAAATCGGCTGCCGATCTGGGACAGGATTTCGGCGCCACCCTGTCCGAGGCCGAGGTTCGATGGCTGATGGCGCAGGAATTCGCAACCCGCGCCGACGATGTGGTCTGGCGGCGGACCAAGCTGGGCCTGCGCCTGACGGCCGAACAGATTGCCACGATCGATGGCTTCATGACAATGATTGCAAAGTCCGGCGGGCCTTTGCGCTCGGCCGCTGAATAGGGACGAACATGGCGCTGGAATTGAAAGCTGTCAGTCGGACGGAAAAAGGCCGGATGCATATCCACCCGACCGACCTGACCCTTGAAAAAGGCACGATGAACGTGCTCTTGGGGCCGACGTTGGCGGGCAAGACCAGCCTGATGCGGCTGATGGCGGGGTTGGACGCGCCCACCACGGGACGCATCCACTGGAACGGCAAGGACGTGACCGGCATGCGCGTTCAGGACCGCCAGGTCGCGATGGTCTACCAGCAATTCATCAACTATCCCGGCATGAGCGTTTACGACAACATCGCCTCGCCCTTGCGCATCCTTGGCAAGTCTCAGGCCGAGATCGACCGCGCCGTGCGTGCGACCGCCGAGATGTTGAAGCTGACCCTCATGCTGCAGCGCAAACCCCTGGAACTGTCGGGCGGCCAACAGCAACGCTGCGCCCTTGCCCGCGCCTTGGTGAAAGAGGCGGGGCTGGTGCTGCTGGACGAACCCCTTGCCAACCTCGACTACAAACTGCGCGAGGAATTGCGCGCCGAAATCCCGCGCATCTTTGCGCAGTCCGGCGCGATCTTCGTCTATGCCACGACCGAACCCGAAGAGGCGCTGCTGCTTGGCGGCAACACCGCAACCCTGTGGGAGGGGCGCGTCACCCAGTTCGGCCCGACGCCCGAGGTGTACCGCAATCCGGTTTCGGCCACGACCGCACGCGTGTTTTCGGATCCGCCGATGAATTTCGTGCCTTGCGTGAAGTTCGGCACATCCCTGCGCATCGGACACGAAGTCACGGCACCCGCCAGCGGCGCATTTGCGGCGCTGCCCGATGGCACCTATCAGGCGGGCTTTCGTGCCAACCATCTGGATCTGCATATGCCGTCTGCCGGTGCGGTGCGTTTCCCCTGCACCCTTGGCGCCAGCGAAATCACCGGCTCCGAGACATTCCTGCATCTTGATCACGGGTCCGACCGCTGGGTCGGTCTTGTTCATGGTGTGCAGGACCTGCCCATCGGGTCCAAGGTGGACATCTGGCTTGACCCTGCGAACGTCTATCTTTTCGACGGCGCAGGACAGCTTGCCGCCCATGGCGCATCGGCGAGAGGATAGACCATGGCACGCATCACCCTGTCGAACCTTGCCCACAGCTACCTTGCGAACCCCGCGTCAGAGGCTGATTACGCGCTGAAATCCATGGACCATGTGTGGAAGGACGGCGGGGCCTATGCGCTGCTTGGCGCGTCGGGCTGCGGCAAGACCACGCTTTTGAACATCATTTCGGGCATCGTGCATCCCAGTCAGGGCCGCGTCCTCTTTGGTGACACCGACGTCACCAACGCCCCGACGGCGGAACGCAATATCGCGCAGGTGTTCCAGTTCCCCGTCGTCTACGACACCATGACGGTGCGCGAAAACCTGGCCTTTCCGTTGAAGAACCGCGGCATGGATCCTGCCTATATCCAGTCCCGCGTGGCCCAGATCGCCGCAATGATCGGGATGGAGGCGACGCTTGACCGCAAGGCGCGTGGACTGACTGCCGATGCCAAGCAAAAGATCAGCCTTGGCCGCGGGATGGTGCGGCAGGACGTGAACGCGATCCTGTTCGACGAACCCCTGACAGTGATCGACCCGCACATGAAATGGGAATTGCGCACGCAGCTGAAGCTTCTGCACCGCGAATTTGGCCATACGATGATCTACGTGACCCACGACCAGACCGAGGCGCTGACCTTTGCCGATCAGGTCGTGGTGATGCATGAGGGGCGCGTGGTGCAGATGGGCACGCCGGAACAGCTGTTCGAAACGCCGGAGCATACCTTTGTCGGCTATTTCATCGGCTCGCCGGGGATGAACCTTCTGGATGCCGATGTGCAGGGCGATCACGCGATCATCGCCGGGGCCAAAGTACCGCTCGCGGCCAGTTATGGCCCGCAAAAGGGCCGCATCCAGGTCGGCATCCGCCCCGAATACGTCACCATGTCCGCAACCGACGGCGTCCCCGCCCGCATCCTGCGAATCGAGGATGTCGGCCGCCACCGCATCCTGCGCGCCGACGTTGCGGGTGCCGCCCTGAACGTCATCCTGCCCGAAGGGGCCGAGGTCGGTGCCGACATGACCCGCGTCCGCTTCGATCCGGCCCGCGTCAATGTCTATGTCGATGACTGGCGCATCAAGGGGGGGGCGGTCTGATGGACAAGACACAAAACAACAAGGCGTGGTTTCTTGTCCTGCCCGTCCTCGTGCTGGTGGCGTTTTCTGCGGTCGTGCCGCTGATGACGGTCGTCAACTACGCCTTCAACGACACGTTCGGTGAAAACGAGTTCTTCTGGAACGGCCTTGGCTGGTTCGAAGACATGGTGGCATCGGACCGGCTGCATGACGCGCTTTTGCGCCAGTTCCTTTTTTCCGGCATCATCCTGGCCATCGAGGTGCCGCTTGGCATCTACATCGCGCTCAACATGCCGAAAAAGGGCTTTTGGGCGTCGTTCTGCCTCGTCTTGATGGCGCTGCCGCTGCTGATCCCGTTCAACGTCGTCGGCACCATTTGGCAGATCTTTGGCCGCGTCGATATCGGGCTTTTGGGTCATACGCTGGAACAGCTGGGCATCGACTACAACTATACCAACGACGCGCTGGATGCCTGGATCACCATCATCGTGATGGATGTCTGGCACTGGACGTCACTGGTGGCGCTGCTGTGCTATGCTGGCCTCCAATCCATCCCCGAGGCCTATTACCAGGCCGCGCGCATCGACCAGGCCAGCCGGTGGAGCATCTTTCGCTATATCGAACTGCCCAAGATGGCGGGGGTGCTGCTGATCGCGGTGCTGTTGCGGTTCATGGACAGCTTCATGATCTACACCGAACCCTTTGTTCTTACGGGAGGAGGGCCGGGCAACTCCACCACCTTCCTCAGCATCGATCTTGTCAAGATGGCTGTCGGTCAGTTCGACCTTGGTCCTGCGGCGGCATTCAGCCTGATGTATTTTCTGGTGATCCTGCTGGTGTCTTGGGTCTTTTACACCACCATGACGACCCTTGATAAGCAGGAGACCAAGTGATGCGCATCAAGGGCCCCGCCATCGTGATGACGGTCTATCTGCTCTTTCTGCTGATCCCGATCTACTGGCTGATCAACATGAGCCTGAAGACCAATACCGAGATTGTGTCGACCTTCACGCTGATCCCGCAAAACCTGACCTTCCAGAACTACATCACAATTCTGACCGATCCCGCATGGTATATGGGGTACGTGAACTCCATCATCTATGTCACGATGAACGTGGTGATTTCGCTGCTTGTGGCCCTGCCCGCAGCCTATGCGTTCAGCCGCTACAACTTCATCGGCGACAAACATCTGTTCTTCTGGCTTCTGACCAACCGGATGGCCCCGCCTGCGGTCTTCGCGCTGCCGTTCTTTCAGCTTTATTCCAGCGTGGGCCTCTTTGACACGCATATCGCGGTGGCGCTTGCGCATTGCCTCTTCAACGTGCCCCTCGCGGTCTGGATCCTTGAGGGGTTCATGCGCGGGGTGCCCAAGGAAATCGACGAGACGGCCTATGTCGACGGCTATTCGTTCGGCGGGTTCTTTGTGAAAATCTTCATGCCCTTGATCGCAAGCGGCATCGGGGTCGCGGCCTTTTTCTGCTTCATGTTCTCATGGGTGGAACTGCTGCTGAGCCGTACCCTGACCTCGGTCAACGCCAAATCCATCGCCGCCACGATGACCCGCACAGTGTCGGCGTCGGGGATGGATTGGGGCGTCCTTGCCGCCGCCGGGGTGTTGACCATCATCCCCGGGGCGCTCGTGATCTACTTTGTCCGCAACTATATCGCCAAGGGCTTTGCCCTGGGGAGGGTGTGATGACCGCGACCCGCTGGCCTGCCATCTACGCTGCCCTGCTGGCGCTTGCCGCGGTTATTCTCGGCCTGCTCTTCTGGGCAACGCCGCGGGACGAAGAGGGTGTGATCCTCTGGACCGACCCGATGATCGCCGGGGGTTGGATGGCTTGGACCTTTCCGATCGCCCTGTTCTTTTTCATCATCGGATGTCTGCTGGTTCTCTTCACGATCCTGGCGATCCGCTATCCCGAGACCCCGCGCGTCGGCATTCTGCGGATCGAAACCACCCGGGGCGACCGACTTTTCATCACCCTTTTGGGCTCGGCCTTCATCAATCTGGCCTGGCTCTTTTTCTTCGGCGCGCCTCTGACGATCGCGTTGATCTTATGCCTTGCCTATGCCTTTGCGGTTTTTCGCTGGGTCTAGCCGAGGCCAAACCAAGCCCAAGGGCGGCACGCGCCGCCCAAGGGAAAGACGACCAACAGTTCAACATTCTGGGAGGAATGACATGAGACTACGCCACACGACAACCGCCATGGCGCTCGCGCTGATGGCCCTGGGCGCCCCCGCCTGGGCGGATATGGAGGCGGCAAAAGCCTTCCTCGATACCGAAATCAACGGAGTGTCGGTTCTGGACCGCGCGGGCCAAGAGGCAGAGCTGCAATGGTTCGTCGATGCCGCAACGCCTTTTGCAGGCATGGAAATCAAGGTCGTTTCCGAAACCATCGGCACCCATGAATACGAATCCAAGGTTCTCGCCCCGGCGTTCGAGGCGATCACCGGGATCAAGGTCACTCATGACCTGATCGGCGAAGGCGACGTGGTCGAAAAACTGCAAACTCAGATGCAGTCGGGCGAAAACATCTATGATGCCTATATCAACGACTCTGACCTGATCGGCACCCACTGGCGCTATCAGCTGGCGCGCAACCTGACCGACTGGATGGCAGGCGAAGGCGCTTCGGTAACCAACCCGGGTCTCGATCTGGCCGACTTCATCGGCACGTCGTTCACCACCGGGCCGGATGGCAAACTGTACCAGCTGCCCGACCAGCAGTTCGCCAACCTTTACTGGTTCCGCTACGACTGGTTCAACGATCAAAAGACCAAGGACGACTTCAAGGCCAAGTACGGTTATGACCTAGGCGTTCCGGTCAACTGGTCTGCTTACGAGGACATCGCCGAGTTCTTCACCGGGCGCGACATGACCTATGCAGGCGGTCCGGACAAAGTCTTTGGCAACATGGACTACGGCAAAAAGGACCCCTCGCTTGGCTGGCGTTACACCGACGCGTGGATGTCGATGGCTGGTATGGGCGACAAGGGAGAGCCGAACGGCCTGCCGGTTGACGAATGGGGCATTCGCGTAAACGACAAGTCCCAGCCCGTCGGTTCTTGCGTTGCGCGTGGCGGTGCCACCAATGACGCAGCGGCCGTCTACGCCGTGACCAAGGCCATCGAATGGCTGCAGAAGTACTCGCCCCCCGAAGCCGCAGGCATGACCTTCGGTGAGGCCGGGCCGGTTCCTGCACAGGGCGCAGTTGCCCAGCAGATGTTCTGGTACACCGCCTTTACCGCTGCTTCGGTGGTACCGGGAACGCCCGTGATGAACGAGGACGGCACGCCCAAGTGGCGCATGGCCCCCTCGCCGCATGGCGCCTACTGGTCTGAAGGCACCAAGATCGGCTACCAAGATGCCGGTTCCTGGACCCTGATGAAGTCGACCCCGGTCGACCGTGCTCAGGCGGCCTGGCTCTATGCCCAGTTCGTCACCTCCAAGACTGTCGACCTGAAAAAGTCTGATGTCGGCCTGACGTTCATCCGCCAGTCCACCATCGACAGCCAGCACTTCACCGACCGCGCGCCGAAACTGGGCGGCCTGGTGGAATTCTACCGCTCGCCCGCCCGCGTTCAGTGGTCGCCGACCGGCACCAACATCCCGGACTACCCGAAACTGGCACAACTGTGGTGGCAGAACATCGGCGACGCGATGTCGGGCGCCAAGACCCCGCAAGAGGCACTCGACAGCCTCTGCGCCGAGCAGGAGAAAGTGCTGATCCGTCTGGAGAAATCCGGCGCTCAGGGCGAACTCGGCCCGGTGATGAACGAAGAGAAGGATCCCCAGATCTGGCTGGATGAGCCCGGCTCGCCGGTCGCCAAGCTGGAAAATGAAAAGCCCATGGGTGAGACGATTGCCTATGACGAGCTGATCAAGTCCTGGCAGAACTGATCTGACAGGGGGCGGGGTGAAAACTCCGCCCCTTTGTTCTTGCCGACGACGGCGCAAAAGTTGACAAATCGTTAAATCGACTGTGTCAACTATCTGATATATTGTCACAAAATAAAATGTCCCAGCATGGGACAGTCAGTTCCGGACCCAAGGCCAGCATGACCCACATCCTCGCCATCGACCAAGGCACGACCTCGTCCCGCGCGATCCTTTTCGATGCCGGCTTGCAGGTCATCTCCTCTGCGCAGGAAGAATTTCCCCAACACTATCCGCATTCGGGCTGGGTCGAACATGACGCGTCGGACCTGTGGTCCACCGTGGCCGGAACCGCCCGCGCCGCCATCGAAAAGGCCGGGATCACCGCGCGCGAGATTGCCGGGATCGGCATCACCAACCAGCGCGAAACCACGCTCGTCTGGGACCGTGCGACCGGACAGCCGATCTACAACGCCATCGTCTGGCAGGACCGCCGCACCGCCCAGATGTGCGAAGCACTGGCTGAGGCAGGCCACGCCCCCCTCTTCACGTCACGCACCGGGCTGCTGCTTGACCCCTACTTTTCCGCCACCAAGGTCAAGTGGATCCTCGATACCGTCGAAGGGGCCCGCGCCCGCGCCATGCGGGGGGAACTCGTGTTCGGGACGGTCGACACCTACCTGATCTGGAAACTGACGGCTGGCCAGGTTCATGCCACCGATGCCACCAACGCCGCGCGGACCATGCTGTACGATATCGGGACCGGGCGCTGGGACGCCGATATCTGTGAGATCCTGGGGATCCCGATGTCGATGCTGCCCGAGGTGCGCGATTGTGCCGCCGATTTCGGAATGACGCGGGCCGACCTGTTCGGGCGCGAGATCCCGATCCTTGGTGTCGCGGGCGATCAGCAGGCCGCCACCGTGGGTCAAGCCTGTTT
This sequence comes from Paracoccaceae bacterium, assembly GCA_046589965.1. Classification (GTDB taxonomy): domain Bacteria; phylum Pseudomonadota; class Alphaproteobacteria; order Rhodobacterales; family Rhodobacteraceae; genus JAJNPS01. The sequence goes on along the minus strand of JBKJVF010000159.1, from coordinate 5,874 downwards.
CAGCCCCGGGATGATGAAATCGACCTATGGGACCGGCTGCTTTGCGCTGTTGAACACCGGGGTGGACCGGGTTCCGTCGAAAAACCGGCTGTTGACGACCATCGCCTATCAGCTGAACGGCAAACCCACCTACGCGCTTGAAGGGTCGATCTTTATCGCCGGGGCGGTCGTGCAGTGGCTACGTGACGGGTTGAAGATGATCCGCGAAGCGAAGGAAACCCAGCCGCTTGCCGAACTGGCCGATGCGGCGCAGGGCGTCGTGCTTGTGCCCGCCTTTACCGGCCTCGGTGCGCCCTATTGGCGGCCCGATTGCCGGGGCGCGATCTTTGGGCTGACACGCAACTCCGGCCCCGCCGAACTGGCGCGGGCGGCTTTGGAAAGCGTTGGCTATCAGACCCGCGACCTGTTGGAGGCGATGCGCGCCGACTGGGGCACCGCGGCCCAGGGTGTGTTGCGGGTCGATGGTGGGATGACCGCCAGCGACTGGACGATGCAGTTCCTGTCCGACATCCTCGGCGCCCCGGTGGACCGGCCCATGGTGACCGAAACGACCGCCCTTGGCGTGGCCTTTCTTGCCGCGATGCAGGCGGGCCTTTGCGGCGGACCCGAGGATTTCGCCAAAAGCTGGGCGCTGGACCGACGCTTTAACCCAGGGATGGATACCGCCACCCGCGATGCGAAATACTCCCGCTGGGGCCGCGCCGTGGCATCGACAATGGCGTTCTAAAAGCCAGTTTTTTGCTCACCAAGAAGCGGAAAACACCGCATGGGTGGCGCAACCCACGCGTGTTCGCACCCCATCATCTTCGAGCTAAATGTGCAAAAATGACATAAATTCGTCTGACTAAAAACAGGTTCAGTTGCACAATCGGCAACAATCTGGCCTCCTCATGGGAACTGGCCAGGTCAATTGATGAAACGTCGAAAGGGACAACATCATGGGGTTCAGTGAAGCAGTTCGAACCTGCCTGTTCGAGAAATACGTCACATTCTCGGGCCGCGCCGCGCGGTCGGAATACTGGTACTTCTTCTTGTTCTATATGCTGGTGATCATCGCGCTGATGATGCTGTTCTTACTGCTCGGTGGCAGGACAAACGCCCTTGAAACAGGCGAAATCAGCGGGCTTGCCTATATTCCTGTGATCTTGATCGTGATCTTTGCACTTGGGATGTTCTTGCCCATGATCTCGGTCGGGGTGCGCCGATTTCATGACCGCAACCTGTCGGGCTGGTGGTATCTGGCGTCGATCCTTGCAGGAATGATCCCGCTGGTCGGCTTTGTCGCCAGCATCGCGGCCTTTGTCATCACGGTTCTGAAAGGGACGCCGGGCCAGAACAAATTCGGTCGCGACCCCCTGGGTGTCGACACCAACGCCGACGTCTTTGCGTAAGGCTGTTGCATCACAACCCGGGACGCGCCGCATCTGGTGCGTCCCGGTTTTTCTATTTTTGGTGCTGTTTGGCAGTGCCAAAATACCAGCCATCGCACAGACATCTGGCGGCGATCCGGCGCCGTTGACCATCGACGCGGTCCCCGCCCCGGAAAGCGATGCATCTACGCGCTACAAGGCGGCGATGGCGCGATCGGGCAACCGCATCACAGTGACCTATGCCGAAAAGATCACCGGCGATCTGCCTTTGGACTCCGCCTATCGCCCCCCCCGCGCCCAAGCCGAACGCAGGGATGCACCGGCCCTGACGGGCATGGCGGCCTGGATCATGGTGATCGGGCTCGTCGTCGTGCTTTTGGCACTGTGGCTGCGCTTTGGCGGCAGCGGGACACTGCTCGCGGGGACGCCAAAGGATATCCGCGCGAAACATGTCGCACCAGAAGGCTGGCGCATTGCCCAGGATCAGGATGTGCCGATGGGCGACCTTCTGGCGCAGATCGCCGCAATGGCGGACCGCCGCGCGGCGCTGGTGCGCCTGCTTCGACATTGTCTGCTGCAGGCCGGGGCGGCAACCGACACGCGATTTGCGCGGTCCGATACTGAACGCGAGGCGCTGCGCCGTCTGCCGGACGGCTGGTCCGGGCGCAGCGGCGTGGCACGCATCCTGACCGAGGCGGAGCTGGCCCATTATGGCGGGCGCGAGGTCAGCGACGACGCCTTTGCCACCAGCCTTGCGACCGCGCGGGCCCTTTTTGCAGCGGGGCATGTCCGCCATGCCTAAGGGTGCAGTATTTGTTGTCATGGGCTTGTTGGCCCTGGGCGGGATCATCTGGTTCTTAATGCCGGGCGATGCTGCGCGCGACCGCAAGCTTGATGCCTCCGTGATGGGGGTGGAGGCGCTGCGGACCTGGCTGCCCGAGCATGACATTCCCGTTGTCCGGTCGCATCGCCGTCTTGCGCCACGTGCTGCGGACCTGTCCATGGCTATTCTGCCGCTTTATGACACGAACCTATTGTCCGAAGCCGACGTGCCCCAGTCCAAAGAGGAATATGCCTCCCAGAAAGACCAGCGCGAGATCTACAGCTATGAGTTTTTCGCCAAGGTGGACGCCCTGCCGACCCTTGTGGTGATGCCGAAATGGCGGACGGGGTTTTCCACCGCCGAGGTGGCACATGCCTCGTTGCTGATCGACACCCAAGACATCACCCGGATTGCCCGCCAGACCGGCCTTGCACGCATCACCATGCTGCGCAGGCCTGCGTTTTTTGAAACCGCCACCCGTTCGCCCGCCAGCGGTCAGCCCCCACACGACATCGCCCTGTTTCACGCGCAGCTTTTTGACCGCGACACCTTGCCCGCCTATTGCACCGAGCTTGTGGGGTTCACCTATGGGTCGCTGGTGATCCGTTGTGACGCGCATGGCAGCATCGCGGCGGCGCATTATTTGTCGGACCCGGATCTTTTGAACAATCACGGGCTGGCGGTTGGTGCGCATGCCGATTTCGTGCCGACGTTGATCAAAAGCATGCGTCCTGCAGGCAATAGCAATCCGGTTTATCTTGATACCAGCGACGTATTGCAGCTCGACATGGGCGAAGACGACACCGAAGCACAGGACTATACCCGCGACCCGGTCGATCTGGCACGTTTCTTTGCCTATCCGCTGTCGGTTCTGTGGGCCCTGGCCGCCGTGGTGCTGGGTGTCGCTGTCTGGCGGGGTGCGCGGCGGTTCGGGCCACCGATGCGACTGTCCGAAAACCGCCCGGAAGCGACCAAGACCGCCGCCATCGAGGCCAAGGCGCGGCTGTTGCGATTGTCGGGCAATGATGGGCGCATGGCGGCAGAATTTGTGCAGGCGCGTCTGGCCGACCTTGCGGTTCAGACCTTTGGCCCGGGCATCGGCGAGGCCGGCGCCGGGGCCGCGCGGTTTCTTGCCCTGCTGGACCGCCGCAACCCCGCGCTTGCATCAGATTTCCGCCGCGTGACCGCTGGTCTGATCGACAATGGCAGTACCCTGCCCCCGCCTGAATTGCATCGACAACTCGAAACCTTCCGAGATTTGCTGGAAAGAGTGACCCATGGATCTGAGCCAATTCCAAAGCCTCGTTAGCACTGTCCGCACCGAAATCGGGCGCGCAGTACATGGGCAGACCCCGTTGATCGACCAGCTTTTGGTGTCGATCTTTGCGCGCGGGCATTGCCTGCTGGAAGGCCCGCCGGGCACTGCCAAGACGCTTTTAGCGCGGTCGCTGGCGGCAGCGATGGACCTGAAATTCGGGCGCATCCAGTTCACGCCAGACCTGATGCCGGGCGATGTGCTGGGGGTGAATCTGTTCAATTTCCAGACCAACACCTTTGTTTTGACCAAGGGTCCGGTCTTTGCCGACATCCTGTTGGCCGACGAGATCAACCGCGCCCCGCCCAAGACCCAATCCGCCCTGTTGCAGGCGATGAACGAACGCATCGTGACCATCGACGGCAAGAACCACTCTCTGGGGCGCAACTTTTTCGTCATCGCGACGCAAAACCCGATCGAACAGCAAGGCACCTATCCGCTGCCCGAGGCACAGCTTGACCGGTTTATGTTCAAGCTTGTGGTGGATTTCCCCGACCGTGACGCCGAAATCGCGATCCTGACCCGCCACGCCGCCCAGCCGCTGGAGATGGACGCCCGCACCACCGGCATCACGCAAGTGCTATCGGGTGATCAGCTTGCGGCGGGTCGGGCGCTGGTGGACGGCATCCGCCTCGATACGACCTTGCTGACCTATATCGTCGATCTGATCCGGGCGACGCGGACCGACACCGACATCCTGCATGGCGCATCAACCCGTGCTGCGGATGCGCTGGCCGGGGCTGTGCGCGCGCGTGCTGCGATGGAGGGGCGCGATTACGGGTTGCCGGACGACGTGCAGGCCCTGCTTTTGCCAGCACTTTGCCACCGGATCGTTCTTGGCCCCGCTGCCGAGATCGAGGGCCGCACCGCGCCCGAGGTGTTGCGCAACATCCTGAACCGCGTGGACGCGCCCCGCTGAATGCGCCCCTCGCCGCGCCTTGTCGCCATCGCCCTGACGCTGGTCGCGCTGTCCACTTTGGTGGTGCTGCTGGCACGCGATGCGATCGGGCTGTTGTGGATCCTGTGGGGCGCGATGGCCGTGGTCGGGTTGGCCGATCTGTTCCTGTCCGTGCCCCGGCGCGATCTGGCCGTGGAGGTCCACGTGCCTGCAACCGGCTATAGCGGGTCCAGCGCGCAGTTGGTTGCAGAGGTCACGATGCGCAAAGGCACTTTGCCGCCGGGGCTGATGGCCTTGTTGGATGTGCCGGCGGCCCTAGGTCAGGGCATCACACCGCCACCGGCGCAGATTGACGCCACGCGGGCGCAGATCGTGATCGACCTGCCTCTGATGCGGCGCGGCACGCATGTGATTGGCGCGCTGTCGCTGAAATGGCTGTCGCGCCTGGGGTTGTTCGAGCTGATCACCGACATCCGGCTTGACCGCGAGCTGACCGTCGTCCCCGACATCGCGCCGATCCTGTCGGGACAGATCAACACCCGGATGCTGCCTTTGACCGAAGGGCTGAAAGACATGCGGCTGCGCGGCGAAGGGTCAGAGTTCCACCAGCTGCGCGAGTTTCAGCCCGGCATGGACCCGCGCAGCATCGACTGGAAGCGGTCAGCGCGTGGGCGCAGTCTGGTGGCACGCGAAACACGAGCCGAACGCAACCACCAGATCATGCTTTGCCTCGACAGCGGATATCTGATGGGCGAACACATCGACGGTCTGCCCAAGCTTGACCGCGCGATGAATGCCGCATTGGCGATGGCATGGGCCGGGGGGCTGGGCGGTGATCAGGTCGGGCTTTACAGCTTTGACAGCCGCCCACGCGTGTTCATCCCGCCAGCCCCTGGACGCGCAGCGTTTGCCCGCCTGCAGGCCACCTGCGCCCGGATGAGCTATGACAGCGTCGAGACGAACCACACCCTTGCGCTGACGCATCTGCATGGCCGACTTAAACGCCGTTCGCTGGTGATCGTGTTTTCCGACTTTGTCGACAGCATCACGGCCGAACTGCTGGTCGAAAACATCGCCGTCATCGCGCGCCACCACCTGATCCTTTATGTGGCCTTGCGCGACCCTGCCCTGATCGACCTGGCCCAGCCCAAAACCGTCAGCCTGGACGTGATCGCACGGTCGGTATCGGCCACGCAGATCCTGCGCGAACGGCAATCCGTCCTCGACCGGCTGGCGCGGCTGGGGGTTCTGTGCCTTGATACGACCCCTGCCGCCCTGACCGGCGCGCTCGTCTCGCGCTACATCGACATCAAATCGCGAGAGCTGATATGACGGGGCAAAATCCAGACCAGCTAAGGTCCGCGCGGTTTCGGATGGAACGCGAGCCCAGCTGGAAACGGTTGGAGGTGCTGGTGGCACGTGCCGACAAGGGCGGCGTCAAATCGCTCAGCTATGACGAGGCGCGCGA
>JBKJVF010000106.1:0-2807 GCA_046589965.1 Paracoccaceae bacterium | reverse complement strand
CGGCAGGCCGCGCAGATGGGGCACCGTCGCAAGCTTGATCGGGCGAGGCAGCTTCTGACGGCTGTGTTCCATGATGATGGCCATGGTCGGGCCTTGCTGGCTCAGCCTCGGGTGCTGGAAAGGCCGGGTCTTGACGCCGCGCGTGACCATCAGCCGCGCGTGGGCATCCGCAACCATACCATTGGCCGATTGTGTCTCTAACACTGCCCTTTTGACATCATCCTTGCTGCGCGCCATGTCCAGATCGATGGCTTTCGCCGCCTCGAACAGCCGGTCTATATGCTCTCCCAGAAACGCCCAAGTGCCGTTGTAAAGGCGGATGCCCTCCCACACCCCATCGCCCAGCATGAAGCCCGAATCGTAGACAGACACCATGGCCTGTGCCTTTGCGACGATGTTGCCATTGACCCAGATCTGGATGGCTTCATTGCGTGCATCCTCTTCGGCCTGATGGGTCGAGACGTTGTCGGTCATGGGAGCCTCCTCTTTGCGGCAGGCTATTGCGCGGCGCGGCTAAGGCCAAGGGGGCTGCATCACCCTTGCGTGACCTCACGCGGGGGTGAATTGCGCGGATCGTGCAGGCAGGGATTGTGGGCGCAATGAATGGGAGAGACCACATGGAACGCCTGAGCACTTGTGCCGCGATTTTTCTGACGATTGTGCTGAGCCTCTTTCTGGCGCTGCCCAGTCATGCCGCCACCGAAAAAGCGATTGTCGCGGGGGGCTGTTTCTGGTGCGTCGAGGCCGATTTTGAAAAGGTGCCTGGCGTCAAGAACGTGGTGTCGGGCTATACCGGCGGCAACAGCCAGAACCCGACGTATGACGATCATGAAGGGCATTACGAGGCGGTCGAGATCACCTTTGACAATTCGGTCATCTCCTACGGGGATCTGATCGCCAAGTTCTTGCGGTCGGTCGACGTGCTGGATTCCGGCGGGCAGTTCTGTGACCGGGGAAATGCGTACCGGACCGCAATTTTCGTCTCTGGTGGCGCGCAAAAGGCTGCGGCGCAGAAAGCGGTTGCCGACGCCGAGGCAACACTCGGACAGCAGATCGTAACGCCGGTCAAGGCGGCCAGAACCTTCTGGTTGGCTGAAGATTATCACCAGAACTACTACAAGGGCACGAATATCGTGCTGACCCGCGCCGGGCCGAAAAAGCAATCCAACGCCTATAAATTCTATCGCAACTCCTGCGGGCGCGATGCGCGGGTCAAGGCGGTCTGGGGCGAACAGGCGCTGACGCACTAACATTTCGGCTATGGAGTGGCCCGCAAGGATGCGGGCCTTTTCCTTTGGCTGGATTGCCGACCATCTGCCCCGCCTGTAGGGTTCGTCCCGGACCCGGGGGAATAGATGTCGGATGACGCCACGACGCCGATGATGGCGCAATATCTGGAGATCAAGGCGCAAAATCCCGGCGCGCTCTTGTTCTATCGTATGGGCGATTTCTACGAGATGTTCTTTGACGATGCCAAGGCGGCGGCCGAGGCCTTGGACATCGCGCTGACCAAACGCGGGTTTCACCAAGGTGCGGACATCCCGATGTGCGGCGTCCCGGTGCATGCGTCCGAAGGCTATCTGCTGTCGCTGATCCGCAAAGGTTTCAGAGTTGCCATTGCCGAGCAGATGGAAGACCCCGCCGAGGCCAAAAAACGCGGCTCGAAATCGGTGGTCAAACGGGCGGTTGTGCGGCTGGTCACGCCCGGGACGCTGACCGAAGACGCGTTGCTGGAGGCACGGCGGCACAACTACCTTGCGGCCTACGCGCAGGTTCGCGACGCGGCGGCATTGGCCTGGGCAGATATCTCGACTGGCGAGCTGCGTGTAATGGCCTGTCCGCTGGTGCGGCTGGGCCCCGAACTGGCGCGTCTTTCACCGCGCGAAGTGCTTGTGGCGGAGGGGTATGACGCTGATCTGGCGGGAATAGTGACGGATTTGGGCGCGGCGCTAACGCCACTTGCGCGGTCTAGTTTCGATAGTACGGGAGCAGAGCGGCGGCTGTGTGCGCTGTTTCAGGTCGCCAGTCTGGACGCATATGGCACGTTCGACAGGGCAGAAATTGCCGCGATGGGGGGGTTGATCGACTATCTTGATCTGACCCAAAAAGGCCCGCTGCCGTTGTTCCGCAGCCCGATCAAGGAAGAGGCTGGTGTCGTGGTCCAGATCGATGCCGCAACACGGCGGAACCTGGAAATTTCCTCAGCATTGTCTGGCGGTCGTGAGGGATCGTTGCTTGCGGCGGTGGACCGGACGCTGACGTCGGCCGGGGCGCGACTTTTGGACCGACGGCTGGCGGCACCCTCGCGGGACCTTGAGGTCATTCACGACCGGCAGGCTGCGGTTGCATCGATGGTCGACGCGGCGGGGTTGCGCGGCGATCTGCGGGCGGCGTTGCGCCGAGTACCGGATATGGACAGGGCGCTGTCGCGTCTGGCGCTGGACCGGGGCGGACCGCGCGATCTGGCGGCGATCCGGTCGGGGCTGGAACAGGCATCGGGGATTGCGCGGCTGCTGGCGGGCGCGGACGGATTGCTGGGAATGGCCGCGCGCGATCTGACCGGGCACGCGGATCTGATCGGGTTGCTGGACAGGGCCCTAGTGGCCGAGCCGCCCTTGCTGGTGCGCGATGGCGGGTTCGTGGCGTCCGGGTTTGATGCCGAGTTGGACCAAACGCGGGCACTTCGCGATGAAGGGCGAGGCGTCATTGGGCGCATGCAGGCAGAGTTCGTCGCGGAGACGGGGATTTCGAGCCTGAAGATCAAGCACAATAACGTGCTTGGCTATTTCATCGAGACACCGTCGACA
>JBKJVF010000215.1:0-15385 GCA_046589965.1 Paracoccaceae bacterium | reverse complement strand
CGTCAACACGCTGGTCGGGTCATCCGCCTTTGGACAGGAAGATGAGTTGGCCGACGCGTATGAGGCGCGCAAGTCTTTCGCCTATGGCCGCACGGGCAAGGCCGTAAAGAACGCGGCGCTGCTGCAAAAGGCGTTGAAGGATGTGGATCTGGCCTACCAGAACCTCGAATCCGTCGAACTCGGCGTCACCTCGGTCGACCACTACTTCGACACCCTCGGCGGCATCGCCCGCGCGGTGAAACGCGCCCGTGGCGGCGAGGACACCCCGGTCTATATCGGCGACCAGACGCGCGGGGGCGGACAGGTCCGCACGCTGAAAGACCAGATCGCGCTGGAAAGCCGGTCACGCACGCTGAACCCGAAATTCTACGAGGGTCTGTTGCGCCATGGCGCCGAAGGCGTGCGCCAGATCGAGGCACATGTGACCAACACGATGGGCTGGTCGGCCACTACCGGCCATGTCGACCCATGGGTCTATCAGCGCCTGTCCGAAACCTTTGTGCTGGACGAGGCCATGCGCCGCCGTCTGGCAGAGCTGAACCCCGAAGCGTCCAGCCGCATGGCCGGGCGGCTTTTGGAAGCATCGGACCGCCAATACTGGCAGCCGGATGCCGCGACACTGGCCGCGTTGCAGAACGCAGCGGACGAACTTGAAGACAGACTAGAAGGGATCGCGGCAGAATGACCGGGACCCCTACCATATCAAGCCCCAACGGCAGACGCCTCCGGCGGGGATATTTGAACCAAGATGAAAGGGATCAGACATGAGCCCGCGTGATGAAATTCCTGACCTGAAAGGTCTTGACGGCGAAGGTTCCGTGCAGGTCCATCAGGATGAGGCGCTGAAGATCGGCACCGCCAAGGTGTTTTCGGTCTATGGCAAGGGCGGGATCGGCAAGTCGACGACGTCATCCAACCTGTCGGCGGCGTTTTCCATGATGGGCAAGCGTGTCCTGCAGATCGGCTGCGACCCCAAGCATGACAGCACCTTTACCCTGACGGGCAAGTTACAACCCACCGTGATCGACATCCTGAAAGAGGTCGATTTCCACGCCGAGGAATTGCGGCCCGAGGATTTCGTCACCGTCGGCTTCAACGGTGTGATGTGCGTCGAGGCAGGCGGCCCCCCTGCGGGCACCGGTTGCGGCGGCTATGTCGTGGGCCAGACAGTGAAGCTGTTGAAGCAGCACCATCTGCTGGAAGATACCGACGTGGTGATCTTCGACGTCCTTGGCGATGTGGTCTGCGGTGGTTTTGCGGCCCCCTTGCAGCACGCCGACCGCGCGCTGATCGTGACCGCCAACGACTTTGACAGCATCTACGCGATGAACCGGATCATTCAGGCCGTCCATGCCAAGTCGTCGAACTACAAGGTGCGTCTGGCGGGCTGTGTTGCCAACCGATCGCGCGAGACGAACGAAGTGGACCGCTATTGCAACAAGGTTGGCTTCAACCGGCTGGCGCATATGCCCGACATCGACGCGATCCGCCGGAGCCGCCTGAAGAAAAAGACCCTGTTCGCGATGGATGACGAAGAGGACATCGTGATGGCCCGCGCGGAATACATCCGGCTGGCCGAGGCGCTGTGGCGGTCGGTCGACATGCCCCCGGTGTTCCCCGAGGCGCTGCCTGACCGCGAGATATTCGAACTGCTGGGGTTTGACTGAACATGGCCGACTATTCTGCCACGCGCGACCGGGTCGAGGACTATTTCGACCGCAGCGCCACCAAGGTGTGGGAGCGTCTGACCTCGGACGCGCCGGTCAGCCGCATTCGCCAGACGGTGCGCGAAGGGCGCGACCAGATGCGCGCGCTGATGCTGTCGCGGCTGCCTGCGGACCTGCGTGGCGCGAGGGTTCTTGATGCGGGCTGCGGCACCGGGCTGATGACGGCAGAACTGGCCGCGCGCGGCGCGTCGGTGGTGGGGGTCGACATCTCGCCTCAGTTGATCGGCATTGCCGAGGCGCGTCTGGATGATGCCTTGCGCAGCCGGGTGACATTTCAGGCAGGCGACATGACCGCAGTGGCCTTGGGGTCGTTCGACTATGTGATGGCGATGGACAGCCTGATCTATTACACGACGCCCGACATCGCGGCGGTCCTGAAGAAGTTGTCGCACCGCACCTCCCGGTCGGTGATCTTTACGGTCGCACCAAGGACGCCGTTCCTGATGACGTTCTTTACCCTAGGCAAAGCCTTTCCACGCGCTGACCGCTCTCCCGTCATGGTCCCCCAGTCCTATGCGCGCCTTGCAAAGGCCACGGGTGCGGGACTGACCCAGGTGGCGCGCGTGTCGCGGGGATTCTACATCTCGGAATGTCTGGAGTTCCGTCCGTGATCCTTGGCCGCAAACAGATCGCGAAACTTCCCGTCAACTGGCTGCCCTTTGCGGATGCCGCATCTGACGACCTGCCGATGGCGCAACTGCTGCGCCTGTCGCTGTTTCAGGTGTCGGTCGGGATGGCGACGGTGCTGCTGCTCGGCACGCTGAACCGCGTGATGATCGTGGAGCTGTCGGTGCCTGCGACAATCGTCGCGATCATGATCGCCCTGCCGGTGTTGTCGGCACCATTCCGCGCGATGCTCGGGCACCGCAGCGACCATCACCGATCCGCCATCGGGTGGAAGCGCGTCCCTTATCTTTGGTTCGGCTCACTTTGGCAGATGGGGGGGCTGGCCATCATGCCCTTCGCGCTGATCGTGTTGTCGGGCGACCAGACATCGGGTCCGGCCTGGGCGGGCGAGGCGCTGGCGGGTCTGGCCTTCCTGATGACCGGGATTGGCATCCACATGACGCAGACCGCTGGCCTGGCGCTGGCGTCCGACCGTGCGACCGATGAAATCCGGTCGCGTGTCGTCGCACTCCTCTATGTGATGTTTCTTGTGGGCATGGCGGTGTCTTCCGTCATCATCGGCTGGCTGTTGCACGATTTCAATCCGATCAAGCTGATCCGCGTCGTGCAGGGCTGTGCCGTGGCGACGATGGTGTTGAACATGATCGCCCTGTGGAAACAGGAAAAGGTCCGCCCCATGTCGGCGGCGGAACGGGCCGAACCCCGCCCGCAATTCCTTGACGCCTGGCGCGACTTCATCCGCGGGGGCGATGCGGGGCGGCTGTTGTTTCTGGTGGTGATCGGCACGCTGGGGTTCCAGATGCAGGATGTGCTCTTGGAACCTTACGGCGGCGAGATATTGGGGCTGTCGGTCGGCGCAACAACCTGGCTGACGGCCGCCAACGCGCTGGGTGCGCTCTGCGGTTTCATCCTTGCAGGTCGCTGGATGGGACGCGGACAGGACGCCTTTCGCATGGCGGCACGCGGACTTTTGACCGGGATCGCGGCCTTCAGTGCGGTTTTGCTGGCGGGCATGTCGGGATCGATCGCGCTGTTCTTTGCGGGCGCGTTCGGCATCGGACTTGGCACCGGGCTCTTTGCCGTGTCGACCCTGTCGGCGGCGATGGCCCTGCCGGAACGCGGCCGTTCAGGCAGCGGGCTGGCGCTTGGGGCCTGGGGGGCGGCACAGGCCACGGCGGCCGGCGTCGCGATCTTTCTGGGTGGCGGTTTGCGCGACATCTTTGGTGGCCTGGTCGCCCATGGCAGCCTCGGGGCCGCCCTTACCGATCCGTCGGTCGCCTATTCACTGGTCTACCAGATCGAGATCGGACTTCTTTTCGCCAGCCTGGTCGCGCTTGGGCCGCTGGTGCGCCTGAACATCATCACACCCAACCAGAAATCCAACGGTGCCACGCTCGGCATCTCTGAATTTCCCACCTGATACGGAGGAAACCGCAATGATCGGGACCAACTTCTTCGGCAACTTTGACCTGGCATCGCTGGCGATCTGGCTGTTCTGGGGCTTTTTCGCGCTGCTGATCTACTATCTGCAAACCGAAAACATGCGCGAAGGCTACCCCTTGGAAACCGAGGACGGCTTGCCCGCCCCGAACCAGGGCCCGTTTCCGGTGCCCAGGCCCAAGACCTTCCATCTGCCGCATGGACGCGGCGAAGTGACTGTCCCCTCAGCCAAGAATGAGGTGGACCACCGCCGGACAGGGCTTGCCCTGGCGCGCACCGCCGTCAGCGAAGGCTTTCCCCATGCGCCGACCGGCGATGCGATGGCCGACGGTGTCGGGCCTGCGTCCTGGGCGCAGCGCAAGGATGAGCCGGAACTTGACGGCCATGGCCACAACAAGATCGTGCCGCTGGCCCAGCTTGACGGCTTTCAGGTATCCGCGGGCCGCGATCCGCGCGGGCTGCCCGTCCAGGCGGGCGATCTGGAGGTTGTCGGTCGCATCAGCGACATGTGGGTCGACGCGTCCGAACAGCTGGTGCGGTATCTTGAGGTTGACCTCAACACCGGCGGCAAGCGCCTGATCCCGATGACGATGGCCAAGATCTGGGAAGACCGGGTACGCGTGAACGCGATCACTTCGGACCGGTTCGCCGGCATTCCCGCGACGCGTTCGTCGACCGAAGTGACCAAGCTTGAGGAAGACAAGATCACCGGCTTTGTCGCCGGTGGCTGGATGTACGACGCCGGAAAACGCAAGCGCGGTTTCTGACGCATCAGACCGACAGGTGTTGCCCGCGCCCGGGCAGCAGCTTTCACACCAACCAACGGAGGGTCTGCCATGTCAGACCATGACGATTTCGCCTTTGACGCCTTGCCTGGACTGCCGGAACGGCCCCCGCAAGGTGAAGACATCCTCTGGCAGGGCCGCCCTGCCCCCCTGGCGCTGGCGCGCGAGGCTTATGGGCTGAACTGGATCGCCGGATATTTTGCGCTGGTCGTGATCTGGCGCACGGGTTCTGGTTTTGCCGAAGGTGGACTTGCCTTGGCCATGGCCAAGGGCCTGCCTTACCTGATGCTTGGCATCCTGGCGCTGGCGGTGGTGTTCGGGCTGGCCTGGGTTCAGGCCAGATCAACGACCTACACGATCACCAGCGCGCGGGTCGTCCAGCGGATCGGTGCCGCCCTGCCGGTGACGTTCAACCTGCCCTTCGTGCAGATCGGATCGGCTTCGCTCGCGCTCAAATCCGACGGTACCGGCACGATTGCCTTGCAGACGCTTGGCGATACGCGCATTTCCTATCTGGTGGCCTGGCCGCATGTCCGTCCTTGGATGATGAGCAAGACCGAACCCGCATTGCGCGCCATTCCGGATGCCGCATCGGTGGCCAAACTGCTGGCAACGGCGGCGGAAACACGGCTGGCGGTTCCTGTCATCAGCCGTGCGGACGCAACCCTTGCCGCCGTCGCGGCAGAATAAGGGGACCTGCATCATGACCATGTCAGACCCTGCCCTTCGCCAGCCCGCGCTGCGCAGCTCCAACCCCGAAATGGTGCCAAAGGGGCTGCTTCTCGCGATGTTGGGACTGGCGCTTTTGTCCCTTGCCATCGTGACCTTTGCAGTCGTGACGGGACGCCCGCCCGTCGCGGTTCCCGCAGCATCGACCATGGTCCAGGAAAAGTGGATCGTTCTGGAAGGGCGCAGCGCGCAATCTGTTATCGTGCGCAATACCGACGGCTCGGTCTTGCTTGATCTGCCGCATGGTGGTTTCATCACGGTGATCCAAAGTGGGATCGCGACGGAACGGCGCAGGCACGGGATCGACCCTTTGCTGCCGGTCCGGATCGTGGAATACGCCAACGGGCGCCTTGTTGCCGAGGACCCTGAAACAGGCTGGAGTGCAGAGCTTTATGCCTTTGGCAACGACAACAAAGCCGCGTTCGAACGGCTGCTTGCAACCAAATAGGGAACCAGATCATGGCATTTTTCACCAGAACCCAGGAGCGCGTCCCCTGCACCGTCGAGGTCTCGCACCGGTTCGAAAGCCTGCACGCGCATGTCCGTTTCAACAATGGGGCCGTCATCAATCCCGGTGACGAAGTGCTGGTTCACGGCGCACCCGTCCTTGCCGCCTACGGCGAGGTCATCGTCGAGGACCGTACCGCCACCATCACCCGCGCAACATGGGCGCAACGCCAGTGGACGCGGCTGACCGGCGACTTTGACTTCATGGAACTTTGCGAATTCTCGTTCTCTGAGGAGATCCGGCTATGAACGCGACCCCGAGCGATCTGTTTCCTGACAGCGGTGCCGAAGTTGCGGCGAGCATGCCGCCGATGGACACCCAGGCGATGGCGACCGAAACCACGCTGCTGAACCCGCGTTTCTACACCACCGACTTTGACGAGATGGACAAGATCGACGTCACCCCGGTGCGCGCCGAATGGGACAAGCTGATCGCGCAGATGAAGTCTGATCCAAACAGGAGCCATTTCAAAAAGACCGAGGCCTGGGACAAGGTCGACTGGGAAGGCATGGACCCGCTTTTGCGGCGCGAGCTTATCGATTTTCTGGTCAGTTCCTGCACCGCCGAATTTTCGGGCTGCGTCCTTTACAAGGAAATGAAGCGGCGCGGCACCAATCCCGACATCTGCGAGCTGTTCAGCTACATGTCGCGCGACGAAGCCCGCCATGCCGGTTTCATCAACGACGCCCTGCGCGAAGCGGGCGTGGCGGTGAACCTCGGCTTCCTGACCAAGGCCAAGAAATACACCTATTTCCGGCCAAAGTTCATCTACTACGCGACCTATCTGTCCGAAAAGATCGGCTATGCCCGCTACATCACCATCTTCCGCCATCTTGAGGCGCATCCCGAACAGCGGTTCCACCCGATCTTCAAATGGTTCCGCGAATGGTGCAACGACGAGTTCAGCCATGGCGAGGCGTTTGCCCTGCTGATGAAGACCGACCCGAAACTGACGGAAAGCTTTTCCAACAAGCTGTGGATCAAGTTCTTTCTGACGGCGGTCTATTCCACCATGTGGGTGCGCGACCATGCCCGGCCCGAGTTTCACAAGGCGCTTGGTGTCGACATCGCCTGGTATGATCAGGAGGTGTTCCGCAAGACATCGACCATCGCGCGGCAGATCTTTCCGATCGAGCTTGACATCGACCACCCGCGCTGGATCCCGAACCTGGAACGCATGAACCGCGCGTTCATCGCGATGGATGCGGCCAAGCGACAGGGTGGCATCGGCGGCAAGATCAAAGGCTGGATGGCGGGCGCAAAGGCCATGCTGACTTTTGCCAGCCTCTACACGATCCCGGCCAAACGCCACGCCCTGCCCGCCAATGTTCGGCTGGAGCCGTCGTATTGACCGAAACCCCTCATACCGCTGTTCCGGCAGCGGGTTGGTTTGCAAGATGGGCGCGTCTTGCAGGCCGGCGCGGCACCTCTGTCAAAAGAGGTGCCGCGCATGACTAATCCGTGGATCGTGGTGCTGTCGGCGCTGTTTCTGTGGTGGTTCTCCACCGGGGCGATCCTGTGGCGCGTCCGCCGCGCCGACCAAGGCGGACCTTCTGCCCATCTTTGGTCGGTGGTCGGGGGCTTTCCCTTGCTGGTCGCGGGCGCATACGGCTTTATGGCCACGCGTGGTGATGCCAGCGTGCTGGGGGTCTACATCTCGTTCTTGTCGGCACTGGCCATCTGGGGCTGGATCGAGCTTGCGTTCCTGTCTGGCGTCATTACCGGACCCAACAGCCAGCCTTGCCCGCCCGACGCCTCGCAGTATGACCGCTTTGTACGGGCGTTTGGCACCATTGCCTGGCACGAGCTGGCGCTGTTCGGCACCTTGGTCGTGATGGCGCGCATGTCGGTCGGCATCGACAACGCGGTGGCGGTCTGGACCTTCATGGTGCTGTTTTTCGCCCGCATCTCTGCCAAGCTGAACCTCTTTTTCGGGGTTCCCCGCATCCATACCGAATTCCTGCCACGCCCCTTGGCGCATATGGCCAGCCATTTCCGCATCGCCCCGATGAACTGGGTGTTTCCGGTATCCGTCACGGCCTTGTCCTTTGCGGCCGCCTGCTGGATGGAACGCGCCTATTCCGCGACGACCGAGGCCGGATTTGTGGGCTTTGTGTTTCTTGCAGCACTGACATGCCTCGCACTTTTGGAGCATTGGTTCATGGTGCTGCCCCTGCCCGACCAGAAACTGTGGCGCTGGATGTTGCCTGACGCCGTGCCAACCGTCTTTTCGACCCCTTTGAGCGAACCCGCCGTGACGGGCCCGATACGCAATAGCAGAAAGTGACCGCGATGGACTTTGACAGCCTTTTCAAAAGCCAGCTTGATGCCTTGCGGGCCGACGGCAATTACCGCGTCTTTGCCGATCTGGAGCGTCAATGCGGCGCCTTTCCCAAGGCCGCGCGCCACAAGGATGGCGCGGTGGAGAACGTCACGGTCTGGTGTTCCAATGACTACCTCGGCATGGGTCAGCACCCGACGGTGGTCCAAGCCATGGTCGACACCGTGCATGCCTGCGGCACCGGTGCTGGCGGTACGCGCAACATTTCGGGCAATTCGGTGCATCACCTGGCACTTGAGGCGGAGTTGGCCGATCTGCACGGCAAGGAACGCGCGCTGTTGTTCACATCCGGGTACGTGTCGAACTGGGCCGCCTTGTCGACCCTTGGCGCGCGCATCCCGAATGCGGTGATCCTGTCGGACGCGGGCAATCATGCCTCGATGATCGAAGGCATCCGCCACTCCCGCGCCGACAAGGTATTGTGGAAGCATAACGACTGGCGCGACCTTGACCGCAAGCTGCATGCCGTGGGCGACCGGCCCAAGATCGTGGCGTTTGAATCCGTCTACAGCATGGACGGCGACATCGCCCCGATCCGCGAGATCGTCGAGGTCTGCGAGGCACATGGCGCGATGTCCTATATCGACGAGGTGCATGCGGTCGGCATGTACGGCCCGCGTGGTGGCGGCATCAGCGAGGAATTGGGGCTGGCGCACCGGATCGATCTGATCGAGGGCACCCTTGGCAAGGCATTCGGTGTGGTCGGTGGCTATATCACTGGGTCCGAGGCCATGTGCGATTTCATCCGCAGCTTTGCCAGCGGATTCATTTTCACCACCGCCTTGCCTCCGGCGGTGGCCGCCGCGGCAACCGCCTCGATCCAGCATCTCAAGGGCAGCAGCGAGGAACGCGCCGCACAAAAGGCCCGCGTCGCCCTACTGCGATCACGCCTTGACCGGGTTGGCATCCCGCATATGAAAAACGACAGCCATATCATCCCGGTGATGATCGGCGATCCGGTCAAATGCCGCATGATCAGCGACATCCTGATGCATGACTGGGGCATCTATGTGCAGCCGATCAACTATCCGACGGTCCCCAAAGGCACCGAACGGCTGCGCATCACCCCCGGGCCTTTGCATACTGAGGCGGATATCGACCATCTGGTCACCGCACTGACCGCTCTTTGGGCGCGGTGCGCGCTGGCTCATGCCGTGGCCTGACGCAAGCTTGTGATCGCCACTTTGCCAAGGCACGAGCAAGGCCGCTTGCCAATCCTGCCCCGAAGTCTAGATTGCAGGTATAAATTGTTCCTCGGGAGGACCTCTATGAGACTGACACTTACCGCCTTTGCACTTGCGGCTTTGACTGGCGCCCCGGCTTTGGCGGCCGGTGATGCTGCTGCCGGCGAAAAGGTCTTTGCCAAATGCCAGACCTGCCACGTCATCGCCAATGAGGCGGGTGAAGTGCTGGGCGGCAAAAACTCCAAGACCGGCCCGAACCTGTACGGCATGCCGGGCCGCGTCGCGGGCGCCTATCCCGACTTCAAGTATGGCGAGGACATGATCGCCCTTGGGGCCACCGGTTTTGTCTGGGACGAAGCCAGTTTTGTCGAATACGTTGCCGACCCGTCCAAGTTCCTGAAAACGAAACTGGACGACAAGGGTGCCAAGGGCAAGATGCAGTTCAAGCTGCCCAAGGCTGACGATGCCGCCAACGTCTGGGCCTATATCGTGTCGCTGTCACCGGCCGTGCCTGCGCCATAATCGACACGCCTGAATGACAAGGAAAAGGCGGGCCGAGGGGTCCGCCTTTTCTTATTCCGCACGCTGGGACGGCGTCAGGGTCAGCCCGCCTTCGCGTTCCAGAAACGCCACGATCTGATCCAGCCCGACACCCTGCCGGATGCGCGCCATCACATAGGGACGCGTGCCGCGCGCCGCTTTGGTATCGGACTCCAACAATGCCAGATCGACCCCAACATGCGGCGCGAGGTCGGTCTTGTTGACGACCAGAAGGTCAGACCGCGCCAGACCGGGGCCGCGTTTGCGCGGAATGTCCTGACCTGCCGCGGTGTCGATGACATAGATCGTGAGGTCGGCCAGTTCCGGGCTGAAGGTCGCCGCCAGATTGTCGCCGCCAGATTCGATCAGGATCAGATCAAGGCCCGGATGCAGCGCGTTCAGCTCGGCCACCGCAGCAAGGTTGATCGAGGCATCCTCGCGGATCGCGGTATGCGGGCAGCCCCCGGTCTCCACCCCCCGGATGCGGTTGGCAGGCAGCACCTGCGCCCGCAGCAGGTAATCTGCATCCTCGCGCGTGTAGATGTCGTTGGTGATCACCGCCATTGAACAGCGATGCGCCAGCGCGCGGGCCAGATGTTCGGTCAGGGTCGTCTTGCCGACGCCCACAGGGCCGCCGATGCCGACGCGCAGGGGGCCATGGCTCATGTGCGGTAAATCCTTACATCCATCGTTTCATGCTGCATCGCCGACAGGTCCGCGCCAAGCGTGCCGGATGTCATCATGCCAACCAGATCCGCGGGGCTGCGACCGGTCGCAGATTGCGCCGCATCGGTGGCAAGATCGGCGATCGCCCCATGCAGCGCTGCCAGGGCCGCCTGCCCTTCGGTCTGCCCAAGGGGCGCAAAGCGGACCGCAACGGACACCAGATTGGCGGCGAAGGCATGCAGGTAAAGCGCGACGATTTCAGCCGGGGCAAGCGCCAGATCGCAGGCGGCTTCGGCTACCGCCAACGGCAAGGGCCTTGGTGCCAGCGCACGTCCGGTGATCGCGGCGACGGTCTGCGCAAAGGCCGTACCCTGCGCCATGGTTTCGTGCAGCCGTTCAGATGATGGCACCAACGCGCGCGACATGTCGTCAAGGCCGTCCCGGTCGGCATCGGGGTTCAGGCCGGCGACCAGCAACAGCGCATCATTGCGTCCCGCGCCGTGCAGCAAGATATCCCTGATCCAGTCCCGCAGGCCCGCCGCGTCACGCAAGCCCCCATCCGCGATCACTTGTTCCAACCCGTGCGAATAGGCAAAAGCGCCAGTCGGAAAAGCGGGCGACAGCCATTGCATCAGGCTCAGGCGGTCCAGGCTTTGCGTCAATGCGCATGCCCCATCGTGCGGCCCATCCCATAAGCGCCGCCTTCGGGCGTAAAGGGCATCCGGGCAGCGGTCACCCCTGCCCCCAACCCCGCCAGCATCGCGGCCAGCACATGATCGGCGCGGATGATCAATTGGTCCGCCCGGACCTCGCAGGGCGTGTGGCGATTGCCGATATGCCAGGCGAGGCGGGGCAGATCGCCGGTCACGACCAGCACATCTTCATCCGCCGCGACCACCTCGATCAGGCGGCCATCCGTCAGTTCGAAGGCGTCCCCTGCGTGCAGGTTCGTCGTCTCGGCCAGATCCACCATGAAACTGTCGCCCGCCGTGGTCACCAGCCGTTTGCGACGCAGGAACCGTTCGTCATAGCCAAGCGTCACGCGCCCGGTCGCAAGGCGCGGCCAGCGGCCAGCAGGGTGGATGGACGCGGCTGTGGGCAGATCAGTCATGATGCGTTCTTTTGCAAAGTTTTAACCAAGCTGGGTGACGCTGGACAGGAATGCAACCAAGGACAAGGAGCCATCATGCACAGCCTTTCCCTCGCCGAAGAGCTTGTTGAAATTCGCGCCACCATCGCCCGCCTTGCCGCGCGCGAAGAGGTGCTGACACGGATCGCCGATGCCCAACCCGTGGTGCCGGTCTTTCGTCCCGGCTGGCCGATGCAGCGCAACGCGATGCCGCGGTCGGCCTCTGTCTGGCAACGGGCGTGATCGCGTCCAACTGACCGGACCGATCAATACAGGAAATATCGCTGCGCCAGCGGCAACTCTTTCGCGGGTTCGCAGATCAGCAATTCGCCGTCGGCGCGGACCTCGTAGGTTTCGGGGTTGACCTCCAGCTTCGGTGTAAGTCATCGACAGAACCTTCCTCGCTCCACCCCATGATGCGCTTCACGATGGCAATTGGGGCACAGAGCAATCGCGTTTGCCACGGTGTCTGGGCCGCCGTCGGCAAGGCGATGCATGTGATGAACTTCGAGATAGGGGCGACCATCCACCTGTTTGAGGAAGGGTGCAGGTTTGCTGCAACCCTCGCAGGTACCGTCCGCCCGGAGGAGGACAGTAGCCACGACATCAGGGTTGCGGAGGTAGACTTGGGTCGTGACGGTGACGATTTTGGGGATCGGGTCGGCATTTGCAAGGCGGTTGGCGCGAGCTGCCGGAGTGCCAGCAAGGGCAACGGCAACGGCGGCGGCCTCCTGAACTAGAAGGGTTCCGATGTCAGGAATTGGCATCCGCAAAGCGTCAAACTTTGCGAGAACGCCCCTGAGAGCGTGCATTTTGACGGCGCGGATCCCTTCGTAGTAGTCAATATGCCCATCAAGTGCCTTCATAGCACTTTCAAACCGGGCTGAACTCAAACTTTCGTATATTTTGCCAAGGACAAAATCCGTTTGGGGCGCGCTCAAGCCGCGCGCGTAACGACGTCCTTCGGCCATGCAGCGGATGACATAAATTGTGTCACGGGCCGAAGTTGGGTTCATTCCTAAAGCCGCCACCTCTTCAACCACGTCCTTCGCCATTCCTTTTCCGTCATAGAGGTCGAGGGCAAGATCGAAGCATCGCTCGAACGCCGCTTTGGGAACTGGGGGCACGTTATCACCTCAATAGAGAAAATACCGCTGCGCCAGCGGCAATTCCTTGGCAGGTTCGCAGATCAGCAATTCGCCGTCGGCGCGAACCTCATACGTCTCGGGGTTCACCTCGATATGGGGTGTGGCGTGGTTCAGGCGCATGTCGGCTTTGCCGATGGTGCGGGTGCCGCTGACGGCGATCGTTTCCTTGGCCAGTCCCAGCTTTGCCGCCAATCCGTCGGCCTGCGCGGCCTGACTGACAAAGCTGACCGAGGTCGCATGGCGCGCGCCGCCGAATGCCCCGAACATGGGTCGCGTATAGACCGGCTGTGGCGTGGGAATGGAGGCGTTGGGATCGCCCATCTGCGCCACCACGATCATGCCCCCCATCAGAACCATCTCCGGCTTGGCACCGAAAAAGGCAGGTGACCACATCACCAGATCGGCGCGCTTGCCGACCTCAATGCTGCCGATATGCGCGGCCATGCCATGCGTGATCGCCGGGTTGATGGTGTATTTCGCGATATAGCGTTTGACGCGGGCATTGTCGTTGTCGCCCACCTCTTCGGCCAATCGGCCGCGCTGCTGGCGCATCTTGTGGGCGGTCTGCCAAGTGCGGGTGATGACCTCGCCGATGCGGCCCATCGCCTGACTGTCGGAACTGATGACCGAAAACGCCCCCATGTCGTGCAGGATATCCTCAGCCGCGATCGTCTCGCGGCGGATGCGGCTTTCGGCAAAGGCCACATCTTCGGGCACACGGCGGTCGATGTGGTGGCAGACCATCAGCATGTCGAGGTGTTCCTCGATGGTGTTGACGGTGTAGGGCATTGTCGGATTGGTCGAGGACGGGATCACGTTCGGGGATGACACCACCTTGATGATGTCGGGCGCATGACCGCCGCCAGCACCTTCGGTATGGAACGCATGGATCGTGCGACCCTTGATCGCGGCCAGCGTGTTTTCGACAAAGCCGCTTTCGTTCAGCGTGTCGGTGTGGATCATCACCTGTACGTCCATGTCATCAGCCACGGTCAGGCAGCAGTCGATGGCGGCAGGCGTCGTGCCCCAATCCTCGTGCAGTTTCAAAGCACAGGCCCCGCCATGCACCATTTCCACCAGCGCCTCGGGGCGGCTGGCATTGCCCTTGCCGCTGAGGCCGATGTTCATCGCGAACCCGTCGAAGGATTTCAGCATCCGCGCCATATGCCACGGCCCCGGCGTGCAGGTGGTGGCGAGCGTGCCATGCGCGGGGCCAGTGCCACCGCCGAGCATCGTGGTGATGCCCGAATGCAGCGCGTCGTCGATCTGCTGGGGGCAGATGAAATGGATATGGGCGTCGAACCCGCCTGCGGTGATGATGCGCCCCTCGCCTGCGATAATTTCGGTGCCGGGTCCGATGATCAGCGTCACGCCGGGTTGCGTGTCGGGGTTTCCCGCCTTGCCGATGCCCGCGATGCGTCCGTCACGCAGGCCGATGTCCGCTTTGTAGATGCCGGTATGGTCGACGATCAGCGCGTTGGTGATGACCGTGTCCATCGACCCGCCCGCGCGGGAAATCTGGCTTTGTCCCATGCCATCACGGATGACCTTGCCGCCACCGAACTTGACCTCTTCGCCATAGGTGGTGAAGTCGCGCTCCACCTCGATGATCAGATCGGTGTCACCAAGGCGCACACGGTCGCCGGTGGTGGGGCCGTACATGTCGGCATAGGTGGCGCGGGAAATCAGGGCGGGCATGGGGGTCTCCGAAAGGGTCAGCCGGGTGTGCCGGGTCCGCGTCTGGACAGCGTGGCGGCATTGGCGCGGGTTTTGGCGCGCAGGGGTTTCAGGCCTGCCAGCGCGACGGCAGCGGGGCTTTTGCCGGTCATCGCGGCGCGGTTCATCGCGGTGGCCGATGATTTGGCGGCAGCAGACTTTTCCGCGACCATGCGGGTGTTTTCACCCGGTCGGGTTTGCCACAGGCCTGCCATGCCCCAAAGGCGCATCGCGATGACCATGTTCGCCTCGGCCAGCATCATGGCGGACTGGATCTGCACCTGCATTACCTCGACGGGGGTGACAAGGGCGGTACGACGGCGGGCCATCAAAGTTTTCCCATCACGGCGGCGTTGAACCCGTAGACCGTGCGCCCACCCGACAACGGCACCAGCCGCACCTCGCGCGTTTGCCCAGGCTCGAACCGCACGGCGGTGCCTGCCGCGATATCCAGACGTTGGCCACGTGCGGCGGCGCGGTCAAAGGACAGGCCTGCATTGGTTTCGGCAAAATGATAATGGCTGCCGACCTGCACGGGCCGGTCACCGGTATTGGCCACCAGAAGGACGGTTACAGGGGCCCCTGCGTTCAGTGTGATGTCGCCGGCCATCGGGAAAACCTCGCCGGGGATCATTTGCGCCTCGGCACAGTCACGCGCGCCGGAACCGGGGCGGGAGGAACGGACAAAAAGTCCAGCAATATGCGCAACATCGACAAACCCCTTTATCGGATCGGGTGATGGACGGTCACCAGTTTGGTGCCGTCCGGAAATGTCGCCTCGACCTGCACGGAATGGATCATCTCGGGGATGCCGGACATGCATTGATCGCGGGTGATGACATGGG
>JBKJVF010000224.1:0-13213 GCA_046589965.1 Paracoccaceae bacterium | reverse complement strand
CTTGAAATGGCGATGGGATTGGCAATCGAACGCGCATGGCCGGAGCCTTCAGGATGGCTAAGGTTTCTGACGGAAGGTCGCCGGAAGAAGCTGGAAGAAACGTTCGTGGAAGCCAAGCGAGAGGACGGTTTCGTCAGTGAGATTGCGTTTGCCCAGATAAGCGACAAGGCCGACATTATCCGCAAGGGACAGCTCTTGTCGGCGCTGGCTGAAGGCCTGGAAGGGCGCTTCAAGGAAATCCGAAGGCTTCGGGACAACGTTGCGCACGGCAATACCTATGCCGAAACCCCCGAGGCTGCCAGGGATGTCTGCAAAGTCGTCAAGTCAGTCTATGAAATTAAAGCTGAGTTGCTCCGTTTCTTAGCGGCACCCAACAGGTAGTTTTTCGATGCCATCCGAGGTGGAAACCGAAGCCGACACCCGCGCCAACCGCATTGACCCGGTGCTGATCGCGGCTGGCTGGGGTACGGGTGGGGCCACCATTAAGCGCGAACAGATTTGCCCCGGTCGCATCCAATCAGGCGGCAGGCGCGGCAAGGGTCTGTCCTGCGACATCGTGCTGGAGTTCCGGGGCCACAAACTCGCCGTGCTGGAGGCGAAGCGGGCGGCGGTTTCGCACGCGGAAGGGGTAGGCCAAGCCAAGGACTATGCGGCCCGTCTGGGGGCAAGGTTTGCCTATGCCTCCAATGGCCTTGGCTGGTACCAGATCGACATGGCCACCGGGGCCGAGGGAGAGTTCACGCCCCCCTTCCCAACCCCCGAAGACCTCTGGCAGCGCACCTTCGGCGTGCCCAACGAGTGGCGCTTGCGGTTCGGCGCGGTGCCCTTTGAAACCGACGGCGGCAAGTGGGAACTCCGCTACTACCAGCACAACGCTATCACGGCGGCGCTGGAGGCCGTGGCGATGGAACGCAGCCGCATCCTGCTGACGCTTGCCACCGGGACGGGCAAAACCTCTATCGCGTTCCAGATCGCGTGGAAGCTGTTTCAGGCCAAGTGGAACCTGACTCGCAAGCCCGACCGCCGCCCGCGCATCCTGTTCCTCGCCGACCGCAACATCTTGGCTGATCAAGCCTACAACGCCTTTTCGGCTTTCCCCTCAGATGCCATCACCCGCATCGATCCGGACACACTACGGAAGAAGGGCGGGGTCCCCAAGAATGCCAGCCTGTTCTTCACCATCTTTCAGACCTTCATGACTGGTGAAGGCGACCCGGTCTACAAATCTTACCCGCCCGATTTCTTCGACTTCATAATCATCGACGAATGCCACCGGGGTGGGGCCAATGACGAAAGTCAGTGGCGCGAGTTGCTGAACTGGTTCTCTCCCGCCGTACAACTTGGCCTGACCGCCACGCCCAAGCGCAGCGTGAACGCCGACACCTACGCCTATTTCGGCGACCCGGTCTACACCTACGCCCTGAAAGAGGGGATTGAGGATGGCTTTCTGACGCCCTTCAAGGTGCGCCAAATGGCCAGCACGATTGACGAATACGTCTACGACCCCGCCGATACCGTCTTGGCTGGCGAAATCGAAGAGGACCGCAAGTACACCGAGGCCGACTTCAACACCCGCCTGATCATCGAAGAACGCGAACGCAGCCGGGTGCAGGAGTTCATGGAAGAGGTGGACCAGCGGCAGAAAGCCATCATCTTCTGCGCCACCCAAGACCACGCCGCACGGGTTCGCAACATGATCAACCAGATCAAGGTCAGCACCGACCCGAACTATTGTCAGCGCGTGACCGCCAACGACGGGGCCATCGGTGAC
Source organism: Paracoccaceae bacterium (assembly GCA_046589965.1). Lineage (GTDB taxonomy): Bacteria > Pseudomonadota > Alphaproteobacteria > Rhodobacterales > Rhodobacteraceae > JAJNPS01. The sequence continues at coordinate 11,442 of JBKJVF010000224.1, read as the reverse complement.
CAGCACCTGAGGGACTTTCAGGACAACGACAAGACGGTGCCCACCATCCTGACCACCTCGCAGAAGCTATCGACCGGGGTTGATGCGCGCAACGTGCGCCACATCGTTCTGATGCGCCCGGTGCGGTCGATGATAGAGTTCAAGCAAATCATCGGGCGGGGAACCCGGACCTATGACGGCAAGGACTTCTTCACCATTTGGGACTTTGTGAAGGCGCATGAGAACTTCAACGACCCCGAGTGGGATGGTCCTCCCGAAGAAGTGACTCCGCCCAAGCCCCGACTACCGAAGGGAGACGACCCGCAACCCGGTCCAGAACCTGAACCGCCAGACCCCGGTGACGGCGGAGACAATGGCGACGGAGAAGGTGAGTCTAGCTCCAAGATCATGGTGCGGCTCGCAGACGGCAAGGCTCGGTCCATCCAGTACATCGCCACGACCACATATTGGGGGCCGGACGGACGCCCAATCTCCGCCGCAGAGTTCCTCACACGCCTATTTGGTGACCTCTCGGGCATGGTCGCGGACGAAGATCAACTCCGCACAATCTGGAGCAACCCCGACAACCGCGAACACTTCCTCACCCAGCTAAACGACAACGGTTACGACCCTGACAGGCTGGACGACATCCGCAGGCTTGTGGATGCCCCCAAGAGCGACCTTTACGACGTCCTTAGTTACATCCTCTTCGCTAACCCGCCCAAGACCCGCCACGACCGCGCAGAGAGCGTCAGGCAAGACGGCATGGGGGCCTTTGGTGGGGAGATGAAGGAACTCCTTCTGGGCATCCTGAAGGCATATGAGACGGCTGGTGAGGCTGAACTTGCCGGAAAGAAGCTGGGACAGTTCTTAACGGCCCGCTATGGCAGTGTAAGCGAGGGTCGCGCCAAACTCGGTGAGCTGCCTGCCATTAGGATGGCCTTCAACAAGATGCAGGAAGGCCTCTACGCGCGTTAAGAGCGCGCCCCACAATGCGAAAACACCTGTTCGCCATCGTGCGGCTTCGCCTTCCTTGACAGAGATGGCGGCTATCTCGTTCATAGGTGCAAGACTTCAACATGGGTTGGCGCGATGGCCGAACAGGACATGACTCTTTATGTGGGAACCGTCAGTTTTTTGCTGTCGGAACGAAACTACCTTGAGTTCGTCCGAGGGGGGCTCAACGTCAATCAGCTCCCCCTTTTATCCGACGCAGTCGCTCTTTTGCAGAAATCGCTGGATCTCCATAAGCCCTTTGCCGTCAGCCACAAGGGGGGCGCAACCGCTCTAAATAAGGACGCAATCCGACAGCGTCCAGAACTTCAAACAATTGAACCATTCGATCTCGAGGTTCGCGAGCTCTATATCGAATCAATCTCTTTCGAGAACGGATCAGTTTATGCGAAGATAAAGATCGTCGCTACTGTGGGTTTGATTGGTTATCAGGGCCTTGCGGTATACAAGGACGTAAAGGATGGGTTCGGTGAGTTGCGGTCTGACATTGTTGATATGGTCAACTTAGCCTTCGAAGTCACTGGAGCTGGACCTGTCCAAGACCCGACAGACAACGAAGACACAGAGCTGCGGTATTATTTTGTTCAGCCCAGACGCGTTGAAGAGGAAATCCTGAGAAAGCGTGTTGAGCCGAAAAAGGATCAACCGCTTTAAACAAGCTGGACCGCGGGCGATGCGAAACCGTAGCTAAAGTCATCGGCATACTTCGGCACCAATTGTGTAGTAGCCCCCAGCGGTGGTGCAAGCAGGGCCAGCCCGCCGCCACCAGCGTACCGTCGAGGCACCAAGCCATCTCTTAGGCGATTCTCTTTGGTCCGTCGCTATCACGGTTGCAGCGCGCGACCAAGCCATTGAAAACGAATCACTATATCGCTTTGAATCGCCTGCCTTTTTCTGATTCAATGCTGAAAGACGAGGGGGACCAATGACCGTTTGTGTTGCGTTAAAAGTGCATGATTGCATCGTCTTCGCGGCGGACAGCGCAACGTCGCTGACGGGCGTGGATCAGAACGGCAATCAACTCGTGGTCAACATCTATGACCATGCGAACAAGGTGTTCAACCTACACAAACGGCTCCCGATTGCCGCAATGACCGCAGGTATAGGCAACTTTGGGGCGACGTCGATCTCGACAATCTCGAAAGACCTTCGTGCCCTCTTCATGAACGGCGATCCCGAGTACACCTTGGGCGCGAACTACACCATCGAAGAAGTCGCGGTCAAAGCCCGGAAGTATCTGTTCGAGCACCGCTTCGCCAATCTAGCTGAGAAGCCGACTGGGACGTTTCAGTACTGGATCGGCGGATACTCTGCCAAGGAAGACCTGGGCGAGATGTGGAAGATCCAGATACATGATGGTGCCTGCCCGGCACCGGTTTGCGAAGCATCGCGGGACGTGGCGAGCATGATCAGCTGGGGCGGTCAGACTGAGGCCATCAACCGGCTTCTGCTGGGGTATGGCCAAGGTCTACCAGAAGCATTGTTGTCTGGTGGTCTTCCCCAAGCCCAACTCGAGGCCTGCATGAGACACGTTGCCGCGCGCACTCAAGCAGGGCTTGCGAATCCTGCGATGCCCACCCGGGACGCAATCGACCTCGCAATGTTCCTGGCCGATGCGCAGAAACAGTTCGTCCGGTTCTCCATTGGCTCGAATACTGTCGGTGGTGAGCTAGATGTTGCAACCATAACGAAGCACGAAGGCTTTAAGTGGATAAGGCGGAAGCACTACTACAGCCGCGAACTTAACCCTCTGGAGACTGACCATGCCTAAGCCAGCCACCCAGGAACTTCTCTACGACCCCATGCCCCGGCCAGACGTAAAGCTGCCGCCGATCAGCGAACCTAAGTCGGCGCGGGAAGATTCAAGAAAGCTGGTCGAGCAGGACCGGAAGGAAGAGGTCAAGGACTTCCTGTCAAACCTCGTCTTCCACTGAACGGGTCTTCACGCGGCCCCTAGGACAGCACCTTCCCATTGCTGTCATCCGATGCGAACGGGTCGTAGTCGAGGCCCGTGTTGGCGTCGCCATCCCTCAGCGCAGCTTCGGCATCCTCGCTCGTCACCCAGTTCGAGACGAACCAGTCAGCCTTGTCTCTGTTCGCCCGCTCAGGCAGTGGCCTCAAATTCCACGGGACATGCAGCCCGCAGACATTCCGCTCTTTTGCAATCGGGCAACTTCCCAAGCTGATCGTTTCCAGAATGACGGAAAGGATTTCTTTCGCCGGGCATCGACCGGCGCAACGTCACTGTCATAAATCGGCAAGCCAACGTGATGCAAAAGGGGGACGGCAGGGGGGATTGAAAAAATAAAAACCCTGCAACCACTTAAGATTGCAGGGTTTTTTTGGTAGTTATGGTGCCCAGAAGAGGACTCGAACCTCCACGCCTTGCAGCGCTGGTACCTGAAACCAGTGCGTCTACCAATTCCGCCATCTGGGCGACGACGTGGGATGTAACGGCGGGTCTGGACGGAGTCAACTGGACCGTGACCGATTTCGGCTCGGCGGTATTGGCCTTGATGCAGCCGGGGTCGAGGGTTATGCAAGCGCAAGCTTCAAAGTGCTATCGTGAAGGAGGCCGCCGATGGACAAACTGGTCACGATCTATGGTGGCTCCGGCTTTGTCGGCCGCTATATTGCCCGCCGCATGGCCCAACAGGGCTGGCGGGTCCGCGTGGCCGTCCGTCGCCCGAATGAGGCACTTTTTGTCAAACCCTATGGCGCTGTCGGCCAGGTCGAACCCGTGCTTTGCAACATCCGCAATGATGCTTCGGTCCGTGCCGTGATGCAGGGGGCAGATGCGGTGGTCAATTGCGTCGGCATCCTCAATCGTTCTGGCAAGAACACCTTTGACGCAGTCCAATCTGAAGGTGCCGCCAGGATCGCCCGCATTGCCGCCGAGACCGGCGTGCCGCGGCTTGTCCAGATCTCCGCCATCGGGGCGGATGCCGCATCGGACAGTGCGTATGCCCGCACCAAAGCTGAGGGTGAGGCGGCCGTTCTGGCTGCCTATCCCGAGGCGATCATCCTGCGCCCGTCGATCATCTTCGGACCCGAAGACGGGTTCTTCAACCGCTTTGCGGCAATGTCGCGCCTGGGGCCGGTCCTGCCGGTCGTTGGCGCCAACACGCTTTTTCAGCCCGTCTATGTAGATGATGTCGCTGCCGCGGCGGTCCTTGGCGTGACCGGACAAGCAACACCCGGTATCTACGAACTTGGCGGGCCAGAGGTCGCGACGTTCCGTGCGCTGATGGAAAAGATGCTGCACATCATCCAGCGCCGACGCATGATCCTGAACGTGCCGTTCTTTCTGGCACGGATCATGGGGTTCGGCTTTGACATGCTGCAGGCGGTGACCTTGGGCCTATTCAACAATGGCTTGCTGACGCGCGATCAGGTCAGGAACCTGGCACATGACAATGTCGTGGCCCCGGGAGCACGCGGTTTTGCCGATCTGGGCCTGACGCCCACGACGATGGACAGCGTCCTGCCAGAATATCTGTGGCGCTATCGGCCATCGGGCCAATATGCCGCGATCAAGGATTCCGCCAAGAACCTTCGCAAGGTCTGACGCGTGAACGTTCTGACCGCGGCGTTCCTCGGCTTTATCGAAGGCCTGACAGAGTTCATTCCCGTGTCGTCGACCGGGCATATCCTGCTGATCGGTCATTTCCTGGGGTTTGAATCCAAGGGCAAGACGTTTGAGGTCGTCATTCAACTGGGCGCCGTCATCGCGATCCTGTCGCTTTATGCAGCAAAGCTTTGGCAGATCTTGTCCACGCTGAATACGGACGCCTCCCGGCGCGCACTTGTCTCGGTGCTGATCGCCTTCTTTCCGGCCGCGATTCTGGGCGCCTTGGCGCATGATTTCATTAAGACAGTCCTTTTCGAGACACCCGTGCTGATCGCCACGATGCTGATTGTGGGGGGCGTGGTCTTGCTGTTCGTGGATCGCATGGCCCCGCCTGCAATACATGACGATGCGCTGGCATTGCCTTTTCACAAGGCGCTGATCATCGGCCTCGCGCAGTGCCTTGCGCTGATCCCGGGTGTAAGCCGGTCCGGGGCGACCATTGTCGGCGCGCTGATGCTGGGTGTCGACAAGCGAGCAGCGGCCGAGTTTTCGTTCTTTCTGTCCATGCCGACGATGGCGGGGGCGTTTGCCTATGATCTTTATGCCAATCGCGCGGTGCTGGACTTTGATGCCATGACAGAGATTGCGATCGGCTTTGGCATCGCCTTCGTAACGGCGGTCGTCGTGGTACGGTGGGTGCTGAACTATGTCAGCCGGCATGGCTTTGCGCTTTTCGGATGGTGGCGAATCATTGCTGGCACCGCGGCTCTGGCACTGCTTTGGGCAGGTTTCTGATCATATAGGGAAAGTGTGCTGCCCTATATTTGACGCAAAAGGACAGACTGGCTGTCGTAATCGGCAACTTTCGCCAATTTAGGTCAGTATAGTTGACTTTTATTCCCCTCTGAACAGCGCTACCAAGGCGGTCCGGAAACACCTGAGCGGGAGGCTTTGCCTTGGCCACGCAAAAGATGCTGAAATTCGTGACCGTGGGGAGGGAAACCCCGGAAAAGCGCCCAGCCGAGGCGCGTGCCGAGGATTTCGACGAGATTTACCGCGACTATGCTGCCGACAAGGCTGCTGAACAGGCAGGTCGCTGCAGTCAATGTGGCGTGCCGTATTGTCAGACGCATTGCCCGTTGCACAACAATATCCCCGACTGGCTGCGCCTGACCGCCGAAGGTCGCCTGCAAGAGGCTTATGAGCTTAGCCAGCAAACAAACACCTTCCCCGAAATCTGTGGCCGCATCTGCCCGCAGGATCGTCTGTGCGAAGGCAATTGCGTCATAGAAAAGTCCGGCCATGGCACTGTCACCATCGGTTCGGTGGAGAAATACCTGACCGACAAGGCATGGGAAAACGGCTGGGTCAAACCGATCCGCCCACATGCCGAGCGGCCCGAAAGCATTGGGATCATCGGTGCCGGTCCGGGTGGTCTGGCAGCCGCTGACATTCTGCGCCGCAAGGGGATGCAGGTCACCGTCTATGACCGCTATGACCGCGCAGGGGGTCTGCTGACCTACGGCATCCCAGGCTTCAAACTGGAAAAGCCGGTCGTCATGCAGCGGATCGAACAGCTGGAACTGGGCGGCGTGCAGTTCGTGCTGAATTGCACGGTGGGCGTCGATCTGACATTTGACGCGATCCGGGTTCAGCACGATGCTGTGCTGATTGCGACCGGCGTGTACAAATCCCGCGACATTTCTGCCCCCGGCGTCGGTGCAGGCGGGATCGTCCCGGCGCTCGACTTCCTGACAGCAAGCAATCGCAAAAGTTTTGGCGACGAGGTCGAGGCCTTTGACAACGGCGTCCTGAACGCCGAAGGCAAGCGCGTCGTCGTCATCGGTGGCGGCGACACCGCGATGGACTGCGTGCGCACAGCCATTCGTCAAGGCGCGACTTCGGTCAAATGCCTCTACCGGCGCGACCGGGCCAACATGCCGGGATCACAGCGCGAAGTGCAGAATGCCGAGGAAGAGGGCGTCGAGTTTGTCTGGCTGTCGGCCCCCAAGGGCTTCGCGGGCAACCCCGATGTGACCGGCGTGATGGTTCAGCGCATGCGCCTGGGCCTGCCCGACGCCACCGGCCGCCAGTCGCCCGAGGTGATCGAAGGCGCCGACTATGTCGAACCTGCCGATCTGGTCATCCAGGCGCTGGGCTTTGAGCCCGAGGCGTTGCCGACGCTCTGGGGCGTACCTGAACTCGCCGTGACCCGCTGGGGCACCATAAAGGCGGACTTCCGGACCCATGCCACCAATCTGCCCGGCGTCTATGCCGCGGGCGACATCGTGCGCGGCGCATCTTTGGTTGTCTGGGCGATCCGCGACGGTCGCGAGGCGGCAGAAGCGATACTGAATTATCTGGCGCAGCCGATGACGGTTGCGGCGGAGTGAAATACAGCGTTCCGCAAGGAACTTCATGAAACGGTGCGGGTGCGCATGGTCCAATAGACCAAACCCCAACTGGAGATGACAAGATGCTGCGATATGGTGCCTATGCCTTGATGATCGCGATGACGGCGGCCCCCGCCGATGCCGGGACGTTCACGCCCCCCGAAAGCTGCGAGCTGTTCATGACCGTGCAGTCGCGCGGATGCCGCGTCTCGAACCACTTCAAATGCAGCGGTGATACCCCGGGGGATCAATGGCGCGCCGATTTTGATCAGGAAGGCATCTTCTTCCAAAGCCGCGTCAATGCCGAGGCGGAATGGGTCGAAAGCATGGAGTTCTTTCCCAACACCCGTCAGACGCTGGACGAGGGCGCGCCCGATGCAGCCTCGTTCGGCAATCTTCTGTCGAGCGGCCTTGATACGTTCGAATTCGGCCTGTCCAAGAATACCGGAGAGCGCACCCGTGTGAACGGCTTTGACCGCATGACCGGGCGCAGCGTCACCATCGACGGGGTCACGCTGCAGGAAACCGAGTTCGAATTCTCCGAAAGTGATCTCGATGGCAACCTTTTGCGCCAGTCACGCGGCAAAGAATACATCCACCCCGACTGGCGGTTGTTCTTTTCCGGGCCGTCCGAGTGGAACGGCGGCGACGGGCAGTTCCTGCCTATCGATGGCAGCCCGTTGCAGTTCATTTTTCCAGGCGAGCCGGGCTTTGCCGCGACCCAACCGATCTTTGAATGCGATGAAGTGGTAGCCGGTTTGCCCCAGTCAAGCGCACCAGAAGGGCTGATCCATGTCCGTGATTGAGGTCGGCGGCCACTACTTGTGCGCCGGTGCGCTGGGGTTTGATCCCGTGCGCATCTGGGTCGGCCGCATCGACCAGATCGACGGGGCTGGCGATGTCGCCAGCGTCACACTCAAAGGCGATGGCGCGGGCCTGCGATCCTTGCCGCATATGGCATTTGAGATGGCCGCGCTGCTGGCATCCGCGCCGGAACCGGTCGATGGATTTCCCAAAAGCGCAGCAGCCTTTGACGAGGCCTATGCGGCGTGGCGCGACAAGCTGGGTGCAGGCACGGCCGAATACATGACCATTTCCCCATCCGAAGCTTATGGCCGCGCGATGGACAAGATCAGCGAAGGGGCAAGACATGACTTTTGACGCCAATTGGGTCGCAGCCGAAGAAGCCAAGCGCGCCTGGATGGACGCCAACAGCCTGTACAAGGCCGAAGATGAGCATGCCTCTTGCGGCGTCGGTCTGGTCGTGGCGATTTCGGGCAAGCCCTCGCGCAAGGTGGTCGAAAACGGCATCGCGGCGCTCAAGGCCGTGTGGCACCGCGGCGCGGTGGATGCCGATGGCAAGACCGGCGATGGCGCAGGCATCCATCTGCAGATCCCGGTTAAGTTCTTTTACGACCAAGTCCGCCGCACGGGGCACGAGGCCGACACCAAGAAGTTGATCGCCGTGGGTCAGGTCTTTTTGCCACGCACCGATTTCGGCGCGCAGGAACGCTGCCGGACCATCGTGGAAACCGAAGTGCTGCGTATGGGGCACTATATCTACGGCTGGCGGCATGTGCCGGTGGACACCACGGTTCTAGGCGACAAGGCCAACGCCACGCGCCCGGAAATCGAACAGATCCTGATCCGCTGCGACAAGCCCATCGACGCCGAGGCCTTCGAGCGCGACCTCTACATCATCCGTCGCCGGATCGAGAAGGCGGCGCTGGCTGCACATATCCAGGGGATGTATCTCTGCTCCCTTTCTTGCCGGTCCATCATCTACAAGGGCATGATGCTGGCCGAACAGGTCGCGGTGTTCTATCCCGACCTGATGGACGACCGCTTTGAGTCCGCCTTTGCGATCTATCACCAGCGCTATTCCACCAACACTTTCCCGCAATGGTGGCTGGCCCAGCCCTTCCGCATGCTGGCCCATAACGGCGAGATCAACACGCTGAAGGGCAACACCAACTGGATGAAGTCCCACGAGATTCGCATGGCGTCGCACAACTTTGGCGAGGCGGCCGAAGACATCAAGCCGATCATCCCGGCGGGCACGTCCGACAGCGGCGCACTGGACGCGGTGTTCGAGGTGCTGGTGCGGTCAGGCCGCAATGCGCCCATGGCCAAGACGATGCTGGTGCCCGAGGCTTGGTCCAAGGCCACGACCAACATGCCAAAGGCCTGGGCCGACATGTATTCCTATTGCAACTCGGTGATCGAACCCTGGGATGGCCCGGCGGCGCTTGCGATGACCGACGGGCGCTGGGTTTGCGGCGGGCTTGACCGCAACGGCCTGCGCCCGATGCGCTATGTCGTCACCGGTGACGGCCTTCTGATCGCGGGCTCCGAGGCCGGGATGGTCCCGGTGGATGAAAGCACCGTGCGCGAAAAGGGCGCGCTGGGACCGGGCCAGATGATTGCCGTCGATATGCAAGAGGGCAAGCTTTTCCACGACACCGAGATGAAGGACAAGCTGGCCTCGGCACAGCCCTATGGCGAGTGGGTGGGCAAGATCACCGACCTCAATGCCCTGTTGCGCGATGTCCCCGAAGCGGCGCAGTTCAGTGGCGCGGACCTGCGCCGCCGGCAGATCGCCGCTGGCTACACGATGGAGGAACTGGAGCAGATCCTGGCCCCGATGGCCGAGGATGGCAAGGAAACCGTCGCCTCGATGGGCGACGATACCCCGCCCGCGGTGCTGTCGAACCAGTACCGTCCCCTGTCGCATTTTTTCCGCCAGAACTTCAGCCAGGTGACCAACCCGCCCATCGATTCACTTCGCGAAGGCAGGGTGATGTCGCTGAAGACGCGTTTTGGCAACCTGCGCAACGTGCTGGACGAAAACTCCAGCCAGACCGAGATTCTGGTTCTGGAAAGCCCCTTTATCGCCAATGCCGAGTTTGACGTCCTGGTAAAGCGGTTCGGCGATCAGGTGGCCTTTATCGACTGCACCTTTCCGGTCAGTGCCGAACTTGACGACCTGCGCAAGGGACTTGAACGCATCCGCGCAGAGGCTGAGGATGCCGTGCGCTCCGGGGCCGGGCAACTGGTTCTGACGGATGAACATCAAGGCAGCGACAAGGTCGGCATGCCGATGATCCTGGCCACCAGCGCGGTGCATTCCTGGCTGACGCGCAAGGGGCTGCGGACGTTCTGTTCGATCAACGTGCGATCAGCGGAATGTATTGATTCGCACTATTTCGCGGTCCTGATCGGCTGCGGGGCCACGATGGTCAACGCCTACCTGGCACAGGACAGCATTGCCGACCGCCTGAACCGTGGCCTGATCGAAGGCACCCTGACCGATGCGATGCGCCGCTACCGCGATGCCATCGACGCGGGGCTTTTGAAAATCATGTCCAAGATGGGCATCTCGGTCGTCAGCAGCTATCGCGGTGGCTTGAACTTTGAGGCGGTGGGCCTGTCGCGCGCCATGGTTGCCGAATACTTCCCCGGCATGCAGTCGCGCATCTCGGGCATCGGTCTGACCGGCATCGAGCAAAAGCTGGAAGAGGTTCATGCCAAGGGCTGGCTCGGCGGAGCCGACGTGCTGCCCATCGGCGGCTTCTACAAGGCACGGCGTTCCGGCGAAAAGCACGCCTGGGAAGCGCAGACCATGCACATGCTGCAAAGCGCGTGCGACCGGGCAAGCTATGATCTGTGGAAGCAGTATTCCGCCGCGATGCGGGCCAACCCGCCGATCCATCTGCGCGACCTTTTGGACATCAAGACGTTGGGCAAACCAGTGCCGATCGAAGAGGTCGAATCCATCACTTCGATCCGCAAACGGTTCGTCACGCCGGGCATGTCTCTGGGGGCCTTGGGCCCCGAGGCGCATAAGACCCTGAATGTCGCGATGAACCGCATCGGCGCGAAATCCGACAGCGGCGAAGGTGGCGAAGACCCGGCGCATTTCCACCCCGAGGCCAACGGTGACAACCCGTCGGCCAAGATCAAGCAAGTCGCATCTGGCCGGTTCGGCGTGACGGCGGAATATCTGAACGCCTGCGAAGAACTCGAAATTAAGGTGGCCCAGGGTGCGAAGCCCGGCGAGGGCGGCCAGTTGCCGGGGATGAAAGTTACCGCCCTGATCGCGCGCCTGCGCCATTCGACCCCTGGCGTGACGCTGATCAGCCCGCCACCCCATCACGACATCTATTCCATCGAAGACCTTGCTCAGCTGATCTACGACCTGAAGCAGATCAACCCCCGCGCCAAGGTGACGGTGAAACTGGTCAGCCAGTCCGGCGTCGGCACCATTGCGGCAGGCGTGGCCAAGGCCAAGGCCGACGTGATCCTGATTTCGGGCCATAACGGGGGCACCGGGGCGTCTCCGGCCACCTCGATCAAATATGCGGGCCTGCCCTGGGAGATGGGCCTGACCGAGGCGCATCAGGTTCTGGCGATGAACAACCTGCGGGACCGTGTGACCCTGCGCACCGATGGCGGCTTGCGGACCGGGCGCGACATCGTCATGGC
>JBKJVF010000036.1:0-7011 GCA_046589965.1 Paracoccaceae bacterium | reverse complement strand
TGGATACTTTGCCTTGCAAGCCGGGGCCGAGGCGCTGACCGCCAGCAGTCTCCCTGTGACGCCCGCTCCCGGACCGCTGGAATGGGCACTGATCGTTCTTGCGGTGGTCAGCTTTGGCCTTGTCGCGGTGGCGCAGGCGCTGTTCCCGCTCTGGTTGCATCACCCGGCTTCTACGGGTCTGCGCGTGCATCTGACCAACGGGCTTTATGCCAATGCAGTCTTTGACCGGTTGCTGGGCAACTGGCCAAACACGCCGAATTCCTGATCCGCCTGAGCGCATTGAAAGGTCCACCGACATGATGATCCATCGCCAGAAACTTGCCGGACTGCCAGGCGAGGCCGTGATATCTGCGGCCAATGCGGCCGCGCGCGCGATCCCGCCATTGTTCCCACTGGCCTCAAGCGTTGCCGTCAACCCTTACCTTGGACAGACGGGTGACACGCTTGCCCTGACGGCGGCCCGCCTTGGCCGGATCGCGGGGACCCCGGTCACGCAGCCGCGCGACTGGTATCTGGCGCGGATCGCCGATGGCCGGATCAGCGATGCCGATCTCGCGGCAGCGCTGGCAGTTTGCGTCGACCCCGCCCGCCCTGTCGACCTCGATGCACTAAAGTTGGAGTCGATGCTGCCCGCGCTTGCGCCGCAGGCGTTGCCCTCGGTGGCATCGCTTGCCGCCGATGCGTCAGGCATCGACTGGCCGGCGCTGGTGAACGACCGGATCAGCGCCTGGGCGGCGGGCCATTTCGACGCCGGTCAGGCGCTATGGACGACAGTCCCCGGCGCCGAGGCTTATGCGGCATGGCGCAGCTTTGCCGCCCATGACCTGACACCCGAGATTGCGGGGCTTGGCGGATTTGCCGCTTTCGTGGCCGCCGCGCCTGCATCCGCGTCCGAGGCACTGGCCTGGGCCACTGAGCGGCTGGGTCTGCCGCAAGCAGCACTGGACACCGCATTCCACGCGGCATTGATGTCGCTTGGCGGGTGGGGCCAGTTTGCCCGCTACACGCTTTGGCAGGCCGAGCTTGCGGGTGGCACGAACAACGACGCCACCGATCTTCTGGTGATCCGGATGATCTGGGATGTGGCGTTGCTGGCGCAGTATCACGACAAGATCGCCGACAGATGGGCCGCGACCGTCATCGCCCATGCTGCGCCGTTGCAGCCAAGCGCGGCGCAGGTGGTCGATGTCATCTTGCAAGAAGCGGCGGAGCGTGCCGCACAGCGTGACATGGTGGCGGCCTTTGCCACACCTGCGCCGCCGGTATCGCAGGCCCGCCCGGCGCTGCAGGCCGCGTTTTGCATCGATGTGCGGTCCGAAGTGTTCCGCCGTGCGCTGGAAGGCATCGACCCCGGCATTCAGACCATCGGATTTGCAGGATTTTTCGGGGTTTTTGTCGCGCACCGCCCCTTTGCCTCGGACGTGGCAGAGGCGCGGTTGCCGGTGTTGCTAAACGCGACCATCACATCCTGCGCGCTCTCGCCCCATGAGGGTGCCGAAGAAGCCGCTCGCATCTCGGCACGGGCGAGGCGCGCCTGGGGCCGCTTCAAGCTTGCCGCAGTGTCGTCCTTTGCCTTTGTCGAGGCGACAGGGCCGGTCTATGCAGGCAAACTGGTGCGCGACGCTTTGGGCCTTGGCCCGTCACATCTGCCGCATGACCCGGCGCCGCAGATATCGCCCGATCTTGATCCGGACCAAAAGCTTGCCATGGCAGAAATGGTGCTCCGCGCAATGTCGATGACGGATGGCTTTGCACGCATCGTGCTCTTCGCGGGGCATGGGGCGAATGTCACCAACAACCCGCATGCCAGCGCCCTGCATTGTGGCGCCTGTGGTGGCTATTCGGGCGAGGTCAATGCGCGGCTGCTCGCAAGTCTGCTGAATGACAAGGCTGTGCGCCAAGGTCTGCCGCCGCGCGGCATAACCATACCCGATGACACGCTGTTCGTTGCTGGATTGCACGACACCACCACCGATGAAGTGCAGATATATACAGGCGATCAGAACGCGGCTGACCACACGCGGGACCTCGACGAGCTTGGGCGCTGGCTGGCTGCCGCTGGTCTGGTCGCGCGCGGGGAGCGGGCCTTGCGCCTGCCTCGCGCCAAAACAGCCGCAGACATTGCCATGCGGTCGCGCAACTGGGCCGAGACGCGGCCCGAATGGGGCCTTGCCGGTTGCCGTGCCTTCGTCGCAGCACCGCGCCATCGCACCTCGGCGCAAGATCTTGGCGGGCGCGCCTTTCTGCACAGTTATGACTGGCGGCAAGACGACGGCTTTGGCGTGCTGGAACTGATCCTCACGGCCCCCGTCGTCGTGGCGAGTTGGATCAGCCTGCAATACTACGGATCAACCGTTGCGCCCCATGCCTTTGGCGGCGGCAACAAGCTGTTGCACAATGTCACCGGCGGCATTGGAGTGGTGGAGGGCAATGGCGGGCTGCTGCGCAGTGGTTTGCCATGGCAATCGGTGCATGACGGCGCGGCCCCGGCGCATGAGCCGTTGCGCCTGTCGGTCTTCGTGGAGGCCCCTCAAACCGCGATCAACGACATTCTCGCCCGCCACGACGGGGTCAGGAGGCTCTTTGACAATCGCTGGCTGCACCTGTTCACCTTGAATGAGGAAGGACAGGTCCAAGGGCGTTATGTCGGTGATCTGATTTGGCAACCGGTTGCGGCGGGTGGCTTGCACAAGGCGGCATGACAGGCGTCCAGCAAGACACACCTGTTGGCCGAACACCGGCAGTCCGGTTGTCCCAATGGAAATGCCGGGGCGCCACTCAAGCCTGATCGGTCACGTCGTGTTGCAGCAGCGCCGTCACTGCAGGCCTTCTGCCCTGTCGGGGCCGCTTGGATGCCTTTCCTTGGCCCGATCCTCGTCCTATAAGGCTGCGACAGTCGAGCAAGGATCGCAAGATGCGCAAGGCAGAGCTGACGCGAAAAACGGCCGAGACCGCGATCTCGGTGGCAGTGGACCTCGATGGAACCGGCACCGCGAAGGTCGCAACCGGCGTGGGGTTTTTCGACCACATGCTGGACCAGCTGGCACGCCACAGCCTGATCGACATCACGTTGTCGGCCAAGGGCGACACCCATATCGACGATCACCACACGGTGGAGGATTGCGGCATCGCACTTGGTCAGGCGATAGCCCGGGCATTGTGCGACAAGGCGGGTATCCGGCGCTATGGGCATTTTGTGCTGGCGATGGATGACGCCCAGATCGCCTGCGCGCTCGATCTGTCCGGACGGCCTTATCTGGTCTGGAATGTCGCATTTCCCACGCCCAAAATCGGCAATTTCGACACCGAACTGGTGCGCGAATTCTTTCAGGCGCTGGCCAGCCATGGCGGCATTACCCTGCATGTCGACCTTGTTCACGGCATCAACAGCCACCACATCGCCGAGGCCGCCTTCAAATCGTTGGCGCGCGCGCTGCGGATGGCGGTGGAAAACGATCCCCGGATGGCGGGCCAGCTGCCCTCGACCAAGGGCATGCTCTGAACGGCTTCGCCTTGCCCAAATATTCCCGCCGGAGGCGTCTTCATCAGCGCTCCGGCCCCAACGGATGAGACTTGCCCCCGATGCTGACTGTTCTGGTCGACTACGACAGCGGCAACCTGCATTCCGCCGCCAAGGCGTTTCAGCGCATGGCCGACGAAACCGGTGCCGGATCGGTGCTGGTCAGTGACCGCGCCGAAGATGTTGCCCGCGCCGACCGCATCGTGCTCCCTGGCGACGGGGCGTTTCCGGCCTGCCGTCGGGCGCTGGATGCCAAGGAGGGGCTTTTCGATGCGATCGCCGAGGCGGTGACGGTTCGCGCCCGGCCGTTCCTTGGCATCTGCGTCGGCATGCAGATGATGGCAAGCCGGGGACGCGAATACCAAGACACCCCGGGATTTGACTGGATCGCCGGTGACGTGGTGCGCATTGCGCCCGCGGACCCCAGCCTGAAGATCCCTCATATGGGCTGGAACGATATGGTGATCGACCGCCCCCACCCGGTCCTTGCGGGGCTGCACACCGGCGATCACGCCTATTTCGTGCATTCC
Organism: Paracoccaceae bacterium; assembly: GCA_046589965.1. Taxonomy (GTDB): domain Bacteria; phylum Pseudomonadota; class Alphaproteobacteria; order Rhodobacterales; family Rhodobacteraceae; genus JAJNPS01. The sequence goes on along the minus strand of JBKJVF010000036.1, from coordinate 2,961 downwards.
TACCAGTTTCATGTCGCGGACCTTGCGCACCGGCTTGCGCATGTCGATTACGCGGGCGACGTAACGGCGATCATCGGGCGCGACACCATGGTCGGCACCCAGTTTCACCCCGAGAAAAGCCAAGCCGCCGGGCTGCGGCTGATCGCGAACTTTCTGGCCTGGCGACCCTGAGCGGCGCTGACGTTAACGTTGCCCTGCGGGGTTTGCGGTGTGACCCTGGTCTTTTGGTGACGCCGCGATGTTTGCCTGTCCACGCAGGAACCGGTCCATCTTGGACGCCACCTTGTCCAGATGCCGCTGCCTGCTTTCGGGGGTGGAGCTGTCCATCAGGTAATGTGCGGCAAAGGCCGTCCGCTTGCCCGGCGCGCAGAGGAATCCGACCCCGCGCATCAGCGTCCGCCGTCCCGGCGCGCCGATTATTCGCGTCAGCCACCAGCTGGCCCCGCAGGTGGTAAAGACGGCCAGCCCCTTGATGTGATGCAGGCCCGGCCGGATGGTCTTGTGACGGTCGTTCGGCATCAGGAACGCGACGTCGGGCAGCAGCACCCGGTCAAGCCAGCCCTTCAGGATTGCAGGCAAACCATACCACCAGGTCGGATAGACAAATATCAGCGTATCAGCCCAGCGCAGGTCGGCAACATCGTCGCTAACACCGCTCTGGTTGGACGGGCAATCCAGATAGTTCTGCCATTCGGGGCCCGTCAGCACGGGCTGAAAGCCGCGGGCATAAAGATCGCAGACCCGGTATTCCGCCCCGGCGCGTTCCAGTTTTTCGATCACCAGATCGCGGACGGCGGCGTTAAAGCTCTGGGGTTGGGGGTGGCAGTAGACGATGAGTGCGCGCATCACAAACGCTCCATCTCGCGTTGCACCGATGCAAGATAGCGGCGGCGCTGGTCGTCCGTGACCCTGTTCATGTCATGCAGGGCCAGATATCGCATCTTGTCGGGCCGGGCCACAAACCACAAGGCACGGGTGATCACGCGCTTTGGCGGATCGGCCGCCAGAAACGCGCGCCACCTGGTCGCGCCATAGGTCGTGACCGCCGCCATCTTGGTGATATGCGTCAGGGCCGGGGCGACGAGGCCGTTTTCCAGCTTGAAACTGACACCCGGCAGAAAAACGCGGTCGATGAACCCTTTCAGGATTGCCGGAAAGCCGAAATTCCAGACCGGAAAGACGAACACCAGCGCCTCGGCAGCGCGCAAACGGTCAACATAAGATTGCACCGGGCCGCAATTGTCGGGGATGGTCAGATAGCCGCGCCGTTCTGCCGCCGACAGGACCGGGTTGAAACCTTCGGCGTAAAGATCGCACAGGTCGACCTCCCAGCCGCGCCCCGCCAGAGTGTCGACCACGGTGGATTTCAGGGCGGCGGAAAAGCTTTCCTCGCAAGGATGCGCGAAAAGGACGAGAACGCGCGTCATGCAGTGTCTGTTCTATTCATGGAACAAGTCTGCGGCGCGGATATTTGAGGCAATCTGAAAGCTGAGTCCGTTTGGCACGGATTTCCCGGGCAAACGCGAGGTGGCGCGCAAGCCGCCCCGGTTTTGCCCACCGCCGTCATTCCGCTGCCTGCAGCTTGGGATAGGCATACATCCGGGCATAGTCCCATTTGGGGTCGTCCCAGGTGATCATCTTGCCGGGGTTCAGAATGCCCTTGGGGTCGGCCTCGCGCTTGAACGCCAGTTGGGTGGCATCTGCCGACTGCCGCCCGCCTTCTTCCAGCGTGTAGCGGTGGGGGTTGAAGACAAAGCAGCCCATCGCTTCATGCTGATGCACGATCTCGTCCAGGCGGTCTTCGGTGGTAAACCTGACCAACGTCAGGCCTGCGAATGCGGTGCGCCCGCCGACCTTCATCATTTCCAGATGCTGCATCAACTCGCCGGGAAAGGCGGCACGGATCGCGGCGATCTTGGCGGCGTAGTGGTCAGGGTCGTAAAGGACCTGCAGATAAGTGATCGCCGGGTCAACTTTCAGCGCGCGCAGCGTGGTGTGGTTCCAGCCATATTCGAAAAGCGATCCCGGCTCGCGCTGCCAATGGGTTTCATCGGAGCGGTAGATCACCTTCGCGCCCGGATAGCGTGCGTTGAAGGTCAGAAACCCGTCCATCGCATGGGGTGCTATCATCAAGGCGACAAGGTTGTCGCCGGGTTGCACATGGGGGGCGACGCGCTGGAAATAATTTTGCGTTACCGGTGCCTCATAGGCCGAAATCAGCTTTTTCAGGATGCCGTCCTCGTTGCCCAAGGCGCCGCAATAGGCCACGGTCTGATCGAAATCGGGCAACGTCACGAAAATCTCGACCCAAGGGTAGCTCGGTGCCAGCGGCATTTCGATCTCGGTGATGATGCCGTTGGTGCCATAGGCGTGGCTGACGCGGTGCAGTTCCTCGCCGCGAAATTCCAGCACGCGAGGTTCGGCTTCGGCGGTGACGACCCGCAGGCGCAGGATGTTGCCAAGGTCGCGTAGCACGCCCCAGGTGCAGGACCCGACCCCGCCCGACCCGCCACAGATGAATCCGCCGATCGTGGCAGTGGCATGGGTGGACGGGTGCATGCGCAGTTCCTGCCCGGAATGCGCGCGGGTGGTGGCATCGAGATCCTTGATCAGGCATCCGGGTTCGACGATCACGCGACCCGGGTGGATGTCCTTGACCGCCGCCATGTTCTTCATGTGCAGGATGATCCCGCCCGCGAGCGGCATGGCTTGCGCGTAGTTGCCCGTCCCTGCCCCGCGCACCGTCACCGGCACGTCATTGGCATAGGCGACCCGCAACACCTCGATCACCTCGGCCTCGTTGCGAGGCGAGACGACGAAATCCGCCGTCACATGATCCAGGCGCGCTTTCAGCACCGGCGAGTACCAAAAGAAATCGCGGCTCTTGGCCTTCACAGAGACCGGGTTTTCGTCGATCTCGAGGTGGCTCAGGGCGGCTTTGGCGGCGGCGAGGTTCATGGC
>JBKJVF010000269.1:0-14482 GCA_046589965.1 Paracoccaceae bacterium | reverse complement strand
AGCATCGGTTGGCGGCGTGGCAGCGTCGGCGTCAAGCGACACCTCCGGCGCACCGGTATTGTCATGCCAAAGCATTGCCTCCTGCGCAAAGCCAAGGTTGCGCAAACGTGCGGCCAGGAGTTCGCGCGTCGAAGGTTCAACCTGGGCGGGGACCGCAGATGGCGCAACGATCGCGTGCTTGAGCAGGTCGTTGTCGGTCCCGATTGTCGCAATCACGTCCCAAAGCTGTGCCTCGATCTGGGGCTGCTCGGTCAGGCGCGCAAAGGCGGCATCGGCATTGCCACCACTGGCCAACGCCAGGATCAGCGCCTCGGTCAGGTCGGCCTCGAGCGCCGCGCCATGGTTTTCCCGCAGGATCGCCGCAAGCGCATCGGTGGTGCCGGGGTCAACCGGTTTGCCTTGGGCCAGTGCGACGCCAACCAGGCCGAGCATGGCCTCGGCCACGCCCGGACCTGCGTCGGTGATCACATCCTGCGCAAGCGCTGCGGCGGCATTGTGATCGCCGGTCGCCATGTCCAGCTTTAGACCGATGGCGGCAACGCATTTCTGGCGACGAATGAGACGGGTCTCGCCCAACGCCTGAAGATCAATCCCGCCGTTGATCCCGCGCAAGGCGGCGCGCTGTGGCGCCTGCGCGACGGTGTGGGGGCGACCGTTCCCGGCAGCCCGGGCGAATCGGGCCTTATCCGCGCGCTTTCCACAGCACTGACGGACCCGCGCGAACCGGCCTCGGGCGGGTTCATGGCCGGCATGCGCAGCTTTGCCACCCTGTCTGGCGATCTTTTGTCGACGGTATCCCAAGCGCGTGTCCAGCGGGCGAGCGAGGCCAGCTACGCCTCTGCCCAGCTAACCGCCCTGCAAGAGATGGAACTGCAGGACGGGGTCGACACCGATCAGGAGCTCCGGTCCCTGTTGCAAATCGAACAAAGTTACGCGGCCAATGCAAAGGTGATGCAGGCGGTCGACAACATGATCAAATCCTTGTTGGGAATTGGATAAATGATAGGCGTTTCCGTGGGCGACATGGCGCAGACCTCGATGTTGTCGCGCCACCAGTACAATCTGAAAATGGAACTCCAGCGCGCTTCGACGGAGGCAGTAACGGGAAAGGCCGCGGATCCTGGTATTGCCCTGCGGGGCGACTTTCGCGCACTTTCCGGCATCGACAGCGCACTTGGACGCCTGCACGGTTACCGTTCCGCCAACACCGAGGCGGCGATGCGCGCCACCGCCATGCAAACGGTCATCGGGACGATATCCGAATACGCCGAACGCCTTTCCAAAACGCTGCTGACAGTGTCATCCGCCGGAGCCACTGGCGAGATCGACACCGCAGCGCGGCAGGCCCAAAGTGATCTGCGCAGTGTGATCGGCGCATTGAATACCCGGTTTGCCGACCGCTCGCTTTTTTCCGGTGTTGCCACCCAAACCTCCCCCCTGCCTGATGCCGATACCTGGCTTTCCAGCCTTCAATCGAGCCTTGGCCCGGTGGCGACGGCTGAGGACGTCGTCACGGCCATCGATGCCTGGTTCGCCTCGCCAGCGGGGTTTGATGCAACTTATCAAGGCGGCGGCGCCACCCAGCCGGTCGACGTGGCGCCGGGCGAAGAGGCTGATCTTGATGTGCGCGCCACAGACCCTGCCATCCGCGCGACATTGCGGGGCCTGGCCATGGCGGCACTGCTGAACACGGGCGTTCTGGCAGGCAGTCCGGAGGGGCGCATTGCCTTGGCGCGCCAATCTGGCGAGGCGCTGCTGACCTCGGCCAATGACCGCACCTATCTTGCCGCCCGCATCGGCCTTGCCGAAGAACGCATCGGCGCCGCCACGACCCGGAACGCCAACGAGCAAACTGCCCTTGGGCTTGCGCGCAACGCTCTGCTCGAGGTTGACCCCTATGAAGCCGCAACCCGGCTCGAGGCTGCCGAAAACCAGCTGAAATCGATCTATTCAATCACCGCGAGACTGTCTCGCCTTAGCCTGGTGGATTACATCTGATGCGCAGCGTCTTCATTGTTTGCCTGTTGCTGGCCCTCCCGTCGGTTCTCTGGGCGGGCCCGATCCGCATCAAGGATCTTGTCGAATTCGACGGGGTGCGCGGCAACGATCTGGTTGGCACGGGCCTTGTCGTCGGTTTGAACGGCACGGGGGACGGCATCCGCAACGCGCCATTTACCGAAGAGATCATGGCGAACCTGCTGGAGCGGCTTGGCGTGAATGTCGCGGGCGAAGAATATCGACCCAAGAATGTCGCGGCAGTTTTCGTGACCGCGACACTGCCGGCCTTTGGCCGCGCGGGTGGTCGCATCGACGTCACGGTATCGGCCATTGGCGACGCGAAAAGCCTTCTTGGGGGCACGTTGATCATGACGCCGCTTAACGGTGCGGACGGCCAGATCTATGCTGTCGCGCAGGGCACGATCCTTGCAGGTGGCGTGTCGGCAGAAGGCGACGCCGCACGTGTGGTTCAAGGTGTGCCGACCGCAGGAGTGATCCCTTCGGGCGCACGCATCGAACGCGAGGTCGATTTTGACTTCACATCGCTGACATCCCTGCGGCTGGCGCTCAAGACCGCCGATTTCACGACAGCAGAACGCATCGAAAGCGCCATCAACCGGGAGTTTGGGCGGTCCATTGCAGCGATGCTGGATGCGGGCACCCTGGCGATAGATCTGGGCGCGGCCCACATGGCCTCTCCCGCGCATGTACTGGCCAGGATCGAAGGGCTGACGGTCGAACCCACGTCGCGCGCCCGTGTCGTTGTCGACCAGAGGTCCGGAACCATCGTCATGGGCGAGGATGTCCGCATCAGCCGCGTCGCCGTGGCTCAGGGCGGCCTGACTCTTCGGATCGAGGAAAGTCCGATGGTGGTGCAGCCGAACCCCTTCTCCGACGGCGAAAGCATCGTCGTGCCGCGCAGTTCGGCAGGCATTTCCAAGGACCGCGGAACCGGCATGGCCGAAATCACCGGCGGCACCAGCCTGTCCGAGGTTGTGGCAGGACTGAACGCGCTGGGTGTAGCCCCGCATGACATGATCGACATCCTGAAAAGCATCAACGCAGCAGGCGCATTGCACGCGGAGTTCCTTGTGAACTGACGGCAGGCGCGGCCGATAGATCCCAGCATCTTGGTCGGGCGACCGCAACCGCTCCCCCTTCGGGTTCCACACGTTACGACTCGTCCCAAAGGAACAACGTCGGCGGCGCATGGCCGTGCCCGTATTCCGGGCAGTCAGGACAGCGGTTTTCACCTTCTGAGGTCGCCACCAAATGACCGAGGATCAGGCCACCGCGGCAACGGGCGCAGCATAAGCGCGTCACAACCGATGCGATGACGCGCGGCCCGTTCTTTGCGGCCCCCAGCTGGAAGTGAACACCGGGATGGTCGAAGGGGCTTCATCTGTTGCAGCGCGCAAGTGGTGATGGCCCGACAAGGCCCGACAGCATCACGCAAATTTGATGGCGCGCCTCAGAAGTAGCTGCGCACCAGCGCGCCCGCAATCAGGCTCCAGCCGTCCGCCACGACAAAGAAGGCCAGCTTGAAGGGCAGCGCCACGACGGCAGGTGGGACCATCATCATGCCCATCGACATCAGGACCGCCGCAACGACCAGATCGATGATCAGGAACGGCAGAAAGATCAGAAACCCGATCTCGAAAGCGCGCTGGATTTCGCTGAGCAGAAAAGACGGCACCAACAACGACAGCGCGGCATCGGCAGGGGCTGCAATGATTGCCTCAGGGCGAAGCGCCTGTAGGGCTGCGAAGGTGTCCAGATCCAGACGCCCCGCCATGAAGATGCGGAAGGGGGCAAGCGTCTCGCGGATCGCGACATCAAGCTCTATCGTGCCCTTCGACAAAGGTTCGATACCGCGCAGCCATGCCTCGGTGATGACCGGGTCCATGACGTACCAGCTGAGAAACAGCGCCAGGCTGACGATCAGCATGTTGGGCGGCGATTGTTGCAGACCGATGGCCTGACGAAGGATCGACAGGACCGTCACCACAAACGGAAAGCATGTGATCGTGATGGCAATCCCGGGGACCACGCTTAGAACCGTGATCAGCAGCAGCAGCTGGACCGATCGCCCGGCCAGCGATCCGTCACCCCCAAGACTGATCGACAGATCCTGCGCAAGCGCCGGATCGGCAACAAGGGCAAGCGCCGCGGCAAGGACCAGCAGCCGCATCACAGACCGCCCTTGAGATTGGCAACCTCGGTCAGACGCACCGCAAGCTGGCCGCTTTGGTCACCCTCCATCTCTTGTAATTCGCCCCGGGCGATCAGCCGGTCGCCCACGTAAAGCTCGACCATGTCATCGACACGCCTGTCAAGCGTAAGGACGGAATCCCGGCCCATCCGCAACAGGTCACGGACAAGCGGTCGCGCCTTGCCGACCGAGATCATGATCTCGATCGGGACCTGCGCAAAAGGATTGTGATCACCGGTGTCATCCATGTTTTCGGTCCTCTTCGATCAATGTGTAAAATCCCGCGACGGCCGCGCCGATTGCAGATACCGCCGCGTCGAGATCAATGCGTGCTTCGGTCGTGCCAAGCCTGAGATAAACCTGGCCTTCGCCCAGTGTCGGTTCGTCAACCACCGTCAAGGGCAGACCGCTGGTCTTGCCGAGGATGGCCTCGACCGCGTCACGTGACGCGGGGTTCAGGACGAGTGTGACCGGGGTCTCGGCCAGCCCCTCGGCCAAAGGCAACAGCGTCTCCAGAACCAGAGGACCGAGGGCTGCACGCGCGGTTGCGGGCAGCAATCGCGTGACCATCTCGACCAGAAGCGGCTCGATGGCGCGCAGGACGTGGACGCGCGCCTCCTGAAAGGTAAAGCCGAGGGTTTGCAGGTTGCGCGCAACATCTGCGCGAAGACGGGCCTGATCTTCGGATTGCGCGTCGGCTGCGTCGTCCCAGCCTGCGGCATAGCCTTGTTCATATGAGGCGAGCTTGGCTTCCTCGAGGGCGCTGTGTTCCAGCGTGATGCTGGACGCGCCCGCGCGGCTGTCCGTGGCTTCAAAGACCTCAAGACGAAGCGGGGACATCATCGCACCTCATCCTCACGCTCCATCCAGCCGCGGAGCACTTCGACAGATTCCGTTTGCCGCGCCTCGATCAGACGGCGGAGCCGGGACACAGGGTCCTCGCCCGCATTGTCACCTAGACGTCGCGAAGGGGGCGGACTTCCCTCCAACACCATGCCATCGCTGGTGATTTCGCCCGTCAGCGCCGACGACCCCGGCAGGGCGAGTATTCCCGAAGGCGACGGCAAAGCCAGCTGTGACCGGCTTGAGGCCAGGATCGGGCGCAATACGAAAAGCCCGAGCACCAGCGCAACAAAGGCCAGAACGGCGATCTGCAAGGCCGACATCGTATCGATGGGCCCCATTTGCGGCATGAAGCTGGGCTCTGCCAGTGTCCCGTCCACCGCGATGGCCTGAAACTCCAACGACCGCAGCGTCAACACGTCACCGCGAGTCTCATCAAGTCCCACCGCTGACTTGACCAGATCGCGCAGCACCACGAGCTCTTCTTCGGTGCGGGGCTGCCAGACCGGGACCCCGTCCGCGCCTGCGACCATCTGCCCGTCGACCAGCACGGCGACCGACAGTCGCCGCACCGCGCCGGGCGCCCGCACGATTTCGCGTTGCGTCTCGGACACTTCGTAGTTCACGCGCTCTTTTGTTTCGGTGCTTTCGTTCTTTGCGCCCGCACCGCCCTGCGTGTCGCCCTCAGGCAAGTTCGACGCTACCGTCACCGCACCACCCGCAGCCTGATTCGATCCGCTGCGCTCTTCCGTTTCGGACGAGATCGCGACGCGTCCCTGCGGATCAAACGTGCGTTCGGTAATCTGCTCGCTTTCGGTGACAAGATCGACTGCAACCTCGACCACCGCCTTGCCGGCGCCGACCCGCGCCGACAACAGCCGTTCGACATTCGATCTGATTTCTGCCGCGCGGCTTTCCGCGTCCGATCCCTGCGTGCCGTTTTTGCCGTCTTGGGGCATCAGCCCGTGGACGGCGTCGATCACTTCGACATTCGCGGGCAGCATCGACACCACAGCGGCGGCAACCAGATGCCGGATGGCCTGTGTCTGGCTTTCAGTCAGGCGGGATGATGTCGTGACGGTGATGCTGGCAGTGGATGTCTGATCCTTTTGAAACGGTTGCGCGGGGGCCTGAGCAATGTGGACGCGGGCCGAGCGGATCTGCGGATTGGCCAGAATGGTGCGGGCAAGCTCACCCTCTTTGGCGCGCCAATATGCGGCGTCAAACATTTGTGACGTCGTGGAAAACCCCGACAACTGGTCCAAAAGCTCATATCCCGCCCCACCATTTGCCGGCAGTCCTTCGCTGGCAAGCGCCATGCGCAGTCCGTCGCGCTGAGCCGATGGCACATGGATTGCATCGCCCTTGACCTCATAGGCGACGCCCTGCTGTTCCAGTGCGGCGATCACTTCGCCGGCGGCTTTGGGATCAAGGCCTGCGTAAAGCAACGACATGCCGGGGGTCGATGAAAACCGCGCCAACCCCAGCACCGCCATGAACATCGCAAGCGTCGCACCGATCACGACAATGCGCCGCCGCATGTCCATTCCCGACCAGATCGCCACCAGATTTTGCAACGCATTTCTCCCGCAGCCGGATTCTCCGCCGCATGAGGGAGAATTGAAGGATGCGTCTTAACAATCGGTTAGTGACCTTTGATCTATTTTTGTTCTCATCGAAGCGGAGTATGCGCCATGGCTGATACGGACCCACCGCAAGAAGCGGCACCCAAGACAAAGAAATCAAAGCTGCCCTTGCTGATCGGCGGTGTGCTTGCGCTTTTGGGCGGGGGCGGCGGGTTCTACGTCACCTATTCAGGCATGTTCTCTGGCGAGGCTCATGCCGCGACCGGCCATGACGCAGCGATCAGCGCCCTGCCCGACATCGCGTTTGTCCCCGTTGATCCGATGATCATTTCACTGGGGTCGTCGGGACAGAGCAGCCATCTGCGGTTTACTGCCCAGCTTGAAGTTTCGGCGCCCCATATCGCCAATGTGACCCTGCTGTTGCCGCGCATTATGGATGTGCTGAACGGCTATCTGCGAGCGGTCGATGTCGCCGAGATCGAGGATCCGGGGGCCTTGGTCCGCATGCGGGCGCAGATGTTGCGGCGGGTGCAGATCGTTTCGGGCGAGGGCCGCGTCCGCGATCTGCTCGTCACCGAATTTGTCGTGAACTAGGGGGCCAGGATGACGTTGATTGCAGATATCCTACTGGCAGCCGGGGCGTTTGGGGCGGCGATCTACTGTTCGATCCTGTCCGCGCGACTGAAAAAGTTCTCGACGCTCGAATCGGGGATGGGCGGCGCAATTGCCGTCCTCTCCGCGCAGGTCGACGATATGACGCAAGCGTTGGAACACGCACGAGGTGCCGCAACCGGCTCGGCTTCGCGGCTGGAAGAACAGACCCGCCGCGCCGAGGCCGCCTCATCTCGGCTGGAGCTGTTGGTGGCCTCGCTGCACGACCTTCCTTCCGATCAGGATGACGAGATGTCGGCCCAACATCACGATGTCATGGCAGACCCGGACCGGCGCATGCGCGTCGTGCGCCGACGGGTTCCCAGGCCCGAGCAGGAGGTCGCAGAATGATGCGCCCGGCTGGTCGCGGGGTCCTGTGGATCCTGGCCCTTTTTCTTGCGGCATCAGGAGCCCTGCGCTTGGGCTCCGGGGTCGGATCGGCCTATGCCAACTCAGCACCCGAGTCGCCCGAAGTTAACGCCGCGGCGCGTCTTGTCTGCGAAGAACCGCCCGCAGCACTTGCTGCCGCCCTGACGTCACGTGAAGAAAAGGTTGCCCGGTCTGAGGCGGCACTTGCAGAACGGCTGGCCGCGCTCGACCTTTCTGAAGAGGCAATCACTTCGCGCATTGCCGAACTTGAGACGGCGGAAACAAATCTGCGCGCCACATTGGCCCTGGCCGATGGTGCCGCAGAAGACGACCTTTTGCGCCTGACCGCCGTCTACGAGACAATGAAACCCAAAGAAGCCGCCCAGCTGTTTCAGGCGATGACCCCCGAATTTGCCGCGGGCTTTCTTGGACGCATGCGCCCCGACGCGGCCGCAGCGGTCTTTTCCGGGATGACGGCCGAAGCCAGCTATGCCGTCAGTGTGATCCTTGCCGGACGCAATGCCGAGGTTCCCAAGAACTGAAGTCGTTTGAACAAGCGCCGCACAGTCAGTTGCCGACGAATGGTATCCAACACCCGCTAATTTTGGTCCCGGATACGCGTGCAAAGGCAGGTTTCATTAACGCCTCTCTGCAATCGTCTGGGAAGGCAGCATCGAACGGGGCGCACGCATGATCGGCATTATCGGTATCGCCGTGATCTTCATCATGGTCTTCGGCGGCTATCTTCTGGCCGGCGGCAAGATGGGCATCATCCTAAAGACCCTGCCTTTCGAGATGATCATGATTGGCGGCGCCGCCCTGGGCGCGTTCTTGTTGTCCAACGACATTGCCGGCGTGAAACACACGCTGAAAGACGTCGGCAAGGTGTTCAAGGGGCCCAAATGGAAACCCGCCGATTACCGCGACCTTTTGTGCCTGCTTTTCGAACTGATCAGGGTTGCCCGATCCAACCCCATTGCGCTCGAGGAACACATCGAAAACCCCAAAACCTCAACAATTTTTGGTCGCTATCCCAGGCTGCAAAAGGACCATGAGGTCGTTGATCTGATCTGCGATACCCTGCGCGCCGCCTCGATGAATTACGACGATCCCCATCAGGTCGAAGAGGTCCTAGATAAACGGATGGAGGCAGCGCAGGTCCACGCGATGCATTCCAGCCACGCGCTGCAGACGATGGCGGACGGCTTGCCCGCGCTGGGCATCGTTGCGGCTGTCCTGGGCGTGATCAAGACAATGGGCTCCATCGATCAGCCGCCTGAGGTCTTGGGAAAAATGATCGGGGGCGCGCTTGTCGGCACGTTTCTCGGCGTATTTCTCGCCTACGGGCTGGTTGGGCCGTTTGCCGCACGCGTGAAGGCAGTGGTAGAGGATGACGCGCATTTCTATCAACTGATCCGCGAGGTGCTGGTGGCCAACCTGCATCGCCATGCCCCAAACATCTGCATCGAGGTCGGCCGTCAGAATACGCCGCACCACGTCCGCCCTAGTTTTGGCGATATCGAAGAGGCTCTGCGCGGCCTGAAACAGGATGCGGCATGACCCGGCACCTTATCCTGGCAATCCTTGTCTTCGTGGCCGGTCCAGTGGCGGCGCAGTCGGCCAAAGTGATCTCTGGCGACCATGACGGGTTTTCCAGGCTTGTCGTGGAACTGCCGGGCCCCAGCGACTGGCAATTGGGGCGGACATCTGACGGTTATGCGCTGAGCGTGTCAGATGCTCCGGACGGCTACGACCTGTCAGGTGTGTTCGACCTGATCCGCCGCGACCGGCTTGCGGCGGTGTCGGTCAATGCCACGACCGGCAACCTCCAGTTTGGTCTGGCCTGCGCCTGCCATGCGATCCCGTTCGAGTTTCGCCCAGGTGTGATCGTCATCGACATTCGCGAAGGTGCGCCACCAGAAGGGTCGTCGTTTGAGCTTCCTCTGCGAGCGGCTGCGTCTGCAACCGGCCAGCCCGGCACCGGACCGGGTACAGAAAATGACAGCAACGGCACAACCGCCGCCGCCGGTCCAAATCCGCCTGCCGTAGCGCAAGATGCCGCAACGGTCGCTGCGCCAGACCAACCATCACGATGGGTCTTTTCCGCGCCCCCGGTTGCAAACCGGTTTCCAGACCCCGAACCGGGGGCGGCGGATGTCCTCAGCCAGTGGCCCGCTTTTGCCGATGCGCTTGCGGCGGGCGCCGATCTGACCACGACCACGCCGCGCGATCTTTCTGCGCCGCGTGCACCAATGACCGCCCTACGCGACGACCTTCTGGTGCAGATCAGCCGGGGCGCCGCACGCGGCGTGGTGGATCTCGCCCCTGCCAAACCGCGCAGTCCGGCCCCTGACAAGGGCCCCGTTTCGTCCGCCTTTCCGCAGGTTGCCATTGATCCCGTCGCAGGCATGTCTGCGAGCACGGTCGATGATCCTGTCGCTTCTTTGACCTCGGACGGCGCGACGTGCATCGCCGATGACAGGCTTTCCATTGCGGAATGGGGCGGCGAGGGTCCTGTGGCAGCCCAGATTTCTGCCCTGAACGCAGGTATTGTGGGGGAGTTTGATGCCGTCAATCCCGATGCCTTGGCGGCATCGGTCAAACTCGCGCTCCAACTCGGGTTCGGTGTCGAGGCCGGTCGCATGATCGATGTCTTTCCTGCACCCGAACTTGCCGCCGAAGCACCGATCTGGGCCAGCATGGGCCGGATCATCGACGGCTACCTTGACCCGGCCGGTGCCTTTGCAAACATGCAGTCGTGCGATTCTGCAGCAGCACTCTGGGCCGTGCTTGCTGTTGATCAGGTGCCGCCCGGGGACCAGACCAACGCGGCGTCGGTCCTGCGCAGTTTTTCTGCGCTGCCCTTGCACTTGCGCCTTGCCTTGGGTCCCACCCTTGCCCAGCGGTTCCTTGATGTCGGTCGCAATGATGTTGCCCAGACGATCCGCAGCGCCATCGAACGCGCGCCCGAAGGCGCCGGACACCAAGCCGACCTTATCGGTCTAAAGCTGGACATGGCGACCGGCGATCACGATGCCGCCGCAGCGCTTGCGCAGGATGTGATCGACGACGCAGGTCCCGGCGTGGCCGAGGCCATGCTCGGCCTGGTTGGCGTCGCACTGGCCCAAGGCAAACCGGTTGACCCCGGCACCACCGATGCGCTTGCGGCGATCTTGCGCGAAAACCACGGCGCGGCGCTCGAGGTTGACCTGACCGAGGCGCTGATCCTGGCGTTCGCCAGTGGTGGCAATGCCGATGCCGCCTTTGCGCGCCTGCCCGAGCAGCTCCAGATCGAGGCACAGCTTTGGGACGTGCTTGCGACAATCGGGACCGACAACGACTTGCTCAAGCACGCGATCATTGTGACATCTGACGTCCCCGCCCAGGCCGAACCTTCGACGCGCGAACTCCTGGCCGCACGTTTGCGCAACCTTGGCTTTGCGCAGGAGGCTATGCTTTGGCATGACAATACCGGTGCGCCGGAGGTGTCGCTTGACGCCGACGCTGTCACGCCGCCAACCGATGCTGCGACTGCGCAAGATCATGCCTTTGTTCTTGCGCACGACTGGAGCGCACTTGCGGAAAACGGCAGCGCAGCTTGGCAAAACGCGGCCCGCCATGTGGTGAGCGCGAGTCCAGCCGATACCGCCCTGACGCCTTTGGCCGAAGCTAGCGCGCTATTGGAAGATGCTGCCACCGCACGTGCCGATATCACGGCACTTCTTTCTGAGATCGCGGTGCCTTCGACCGCGGAACCGGCGCAAAGCCCCTGATTCGGTTACGGATTGGAAAGGACTGACCCCTAGGGTCAGGGCAGGAACGGGCGGCACAAGTCCCCGGTTACAGGGTAAAACCCATGCAAGACAATGACCGTATCCCGAACCGCGCCTGCCGCAGCTATGCAGGCCTGGCGATACTGGTCGCGGCACTGCTTTGTGGTCCCGCACTCGGCAGCCAGCGCCCGCCCGACCTTTGTCGTGATGCCGCGCGAGAGGCCTCGACGGCAACAGGGGTTCCCTACGACGTCTTGATGGCAGTTACCTTGACCGAAACCGGTCAGCAGCGTGACGGCACGCTGGAGCCGTGGCCCTGGGCCGTTCATCATGACGGCAAAGGGCACTGGTTCGACACCAGCGCGGAGGCAGTTGCCCTGGCCGAAACCGCGTTGCAAGCGGGGGCCACGAATATCGATCTGGGATGTTTCCAGTTGAACATCCGCTGGCATGCCGGCGCGTTCGGATCGGTGGAGGACATGCTGAAACCGGCGCACAACGCGCGCTATGCGGCAAAGTTTCTGGCCGACCTTTATCAGGAAAGCGGCGATTGGGCGTTGGCCGCCGGGGCCTACCATTCGCGCAACCCCGACAACGCCGAAGCCTACCGCGTGAAGTTCGAGACGATGCTGGCAGGCGTGCAAAATGGCGAAACAGGTCCAGATCTTGGCGCGCCAGCCGTGGGCACGACCCCCCGGAACAACCGCTTTCCTCTTTTGCAGACCGGCGCGCCGGGGGGCATCGGTTCACTGGTTCCGCAGTTTGACGCCTCCTCGCGCCTGGTCGGAGGGTGACGCACATGCCGCCGTTCAAGATCGCCATGCTGTTCCGCCCGACCATTCTGTTGGCGCTCGCGATCATGGCGATCATCGTGATGATGATCCTGCCGGTGCCGTCATGGGTGCTGGATCTGGGACTTGCGCTTTCCTTCGCGCTGGCCATCCTGATGCTGACGGTCACCCTCTTTGTCGAACGCCCGCTGGAGTTTTCGGCCTTTCCGACCATTCTTCTGGCGTCGCTGATGCTGCGCCTGTCGCTCAACATTTCGTCGACCAAGCTGATCATCGGGCAAGGCCATACCGGCACTGATGCCGCCGGGGAAGTGATCGAGGGCTTTGCCAATTTCATCATGGGCGGGTCGGTTCTTATTGGCGTCGTGATCTTTTGCGTGTTGATGATCGTGAACTTTGTCGTGATCACCAAAGGTGCGGGCCGCATGGCCGAGGTTGGCGCCCGCTTTGCCCTGGACGGCATGCCCGGACGCCAGCTTGCCATCGATGCCGACATGTCCGCCGGTGCCATCGACCATGCCGAAGCCAAACTGCGCCGCGAAACCGAGCTGGCCGAAACCACATTCTTTGGCTCGCTTGATGGCGCGTCAAAATTCGTCAAGGGCGATGCGGTTGCGGGCCTGATGATCACATTCCTGAACATTGTGGTTGGCCTCATCATGGGCGTTTTCGTGCATGACATGGATGTCGCCCGCGCGTTTGAGACCTATGCGATCCTGACCGTCGGCGACGGTCTGGTCAGCCAGGTCCCTGCGGTCATCATTTCGGTCGCCGCAGCATTGCTGCTATCGCGCGGTGGGACCAAGGGCGCTGCGGACGTGTCCTTCTTTGCGCAACTTGGCCGTTATCCCGGGGCATTGGGCACGGTTGCGCTGATCATGGCGTTGTTTGCGCTGGTGCCGGGCCTGCCCTTCATTCCGTTCGTGCTTGGCGCCGCTGCGCTGGCGGCGGCGGCCTATATGGCCGCCAAACGCGAAGCGATGCCGCCACCCGCACCAGACCTCACCCCCGACGCACCGCGCGCGCGCCCGATGGGCGATGTCCTCGATTTTGACGAAATCCACATCGAATTTGCCCCCAATCTGGTTGCCATGGCGCTGGATCCCGCCACCGGGCTTGAGGCGCGGATCACCAATATGCGCAGCCATGTGGCCAGCGCTTTTGGTCTGATCCTTCCCGAAATGCGCCTGACGGACGAGGCGACCTTGCCCGCCGGAACTTACCGCATCCGCCTGCAGGGGGTCGAGCGCGCCCGTGACCGTCTGCTTGCCGATCGCGTGCTGATCCTTTTGTCAGATGGCGTGTCCGCACCCGAGGGAGAAGACGTCAAAGAGCCGGTATACGGCGCCCCTGCCAGGTGGGTCCGACCTGAACTTCAGGAAACCGCGGCCCTTGCCGGTCTTGCCGTCGTCACTCCGACCGAAGTTTTGGCAACGCATCTTCTGGAAATCATCAAGGGCAACCTGGCGCGTCTGTTGACGCTGCGCGGTTTGCGCCGCCTGCTGGACGAATTCGTCAACCTCTCCGATCCTGTGCGGGCCGAGGGCAACCGCCGCCTGCTGGATGATCTTGTCCCCGAAAAGGTGCCGCAGGACCTTTTGCTGACCGTCTTGCGCCTCCTGCTGGAAGAGCGCGTGTCGATCCGCAACCTGCCGCTTATCCTTGAGGCCATTGCCGAGGCACGATCGATGCCCTCGCCCGAAGCGGTCTGCGAACATGTGCGTCAGCGCCTTGGATTCCAGTTGGTGGCAGAACTGAAGCGGGACGACGGCACGATTCCCCTGATCCAGTTGGCACCAGAGTGGGAAAAGACCTTTGTCGTCCATCAGATAGAGGGCGAACGCGGCCAGCGCGACGTGGCCCTGCCCCCTGAGGTCTTCTCCAAACTGGCAAATGGCCTGGCCGACCGGCTGAACCGCGCCGCCGAGACCGGAGCATTCCCAGCCCTTGTCACCTCTACCTTGCGGCGCCGATTTCTGCGGACGGTGATGGCGGCCAAGGGGTTGCAGGCCCCGGTCCTGTCCTACGAGGAAATCGGGATGGAGGCTAAGCCCGCCTTGTTGGGGCAAATCCCTGCATGATCGATCTGATGCGCCTTTTGACCGAGGTGACGGGCCTGGCCGAGGCCGCCCTTTGGGGCGCGGCGCTGGTCTTCCTGCGGATGGGCGCGATGATGGCGCTGATGCCCGCTTTCGGTGAACAGATCGTGCCGATGCGCGTTCGCCTGGCCCTGACGCTGGCATTTGCCGTGATCGTCTA
>JBKJVF010000020.1:0-4046 GCA_046589965.1 Paracoccaceae bacterium | reverse complement strand
AACGGCAAGGATGAGGCCGACAACAAGGAAATCCGACGATGGGGCAGCCCGCGCGGGTTCGACTTTGATCCAAGGGAACATTTCGACATCCCCGGCGTCAAACCCGGCATGGACTTTGAGACCGGGGCCAAGCTGTCGGGTACGCGCTTTGTCGTCCTGCGGGGGGCTGTGATCCGGGTCCACCGCGCGCTGGCCCAGTTCATGCTGGATACCCACATCACCGAACATGGGCTGACCGAAACCTGGACGCCCGTGCTGGTCAAAGAGGCCGCGATGTACGGCACCAACCAGCTGCCGAAGTTTGCCGAGGACAGCTATCAGACCACCAATGGCTGGTGGTTGATCCCGACGTCAGAGGTGACGCTGACCAACACCGTTGCGGGCGATATTCTGGATGCCGTCAGCCTGCCCATCCGCATGACCGCGCATACCCAGTGTTTCCGCTCCGAGGCCGGGTCTGCGGGCAAGGACACTGCTGGCATGCTGCGCCAGCACCAGTTTGAAAAGGTGGAGATGGTGTCGATCACGACGCCAGAGACCAGCCTTGCCGAGCATGAACGCATGACCAGATGCGCCGAGGCGATCCTGGAAAAGCTGGGCCTGCCTTACCGCACGGTCGTCCTTTGCACCGGCGACATGGGATTCGGGTCCACCAAGACACATGACATCGAGGTCTGGCTGCCCGGGCAGAACACCTACCGCGAGATCAGCTCGGTGTCGGTCTGCGGTGATTTCCAGGCACGTCGGATGAATGCGCGTTACCGCGTGCCGGGGGGCAAGCCGGAATTCGTGCATACCTTGAACGGATCGGGACTGGCGGTGGGCCGGTGTCTGATCGCGGTTCTGGAAAATGGACAGGCGTCGGATGGATCGGTTGATCTGCCAGCGGCGTTGCATGCCTATCTCGGGGGCAAGACCCGGATCACTGCGACCGGTGATCTGGCTTGATAGCGGAAAACTCGCCCTTGAAAATGCAAAAGGACACCGAATGACGCCCATGATCCGCGCTGTGCTGCTGCTTGTCGTCACCATCGCATTCGCGTTGACCCCTGCGATCACGCCGCCCGTTGAGGGCTATGATCCCGCGCTTTTCCCGGTGCAGATCACGCGGCCGATGATCCAGCCCGCAGGCTATGCCTTTGCGATCTGGGGGGGTGATTTTTGTCTGGCTGATCACGCATGCCGTGTTCGGCGTCTGGCTGAAGCGTGATGTGCCGGAATGGGACGCGCCGCGCCTGTGGTTGACGGCAGCGGCGGTGCTGGGCGCGCTGTGGCTCGCGGTGTCACCCGATTATCCCCGCGCGGCCACGCTTGTCATCTGGGCGATGCTGGTCGCAGCGGTGGCCGCCTTCCTGCGCACCCCGACCGAGCCTGACCGCTGGATGCTGTCGGCGCCGGTGGCGATGCTCGCAGGCTGGGTGTCGGCGGCAGCGGCGGTCGCGCTAGGCGTCATACTGGCGCGCGATGGCTATCTGCCCGATATGGTTTCGGCCGTGGCGATGCTGGCGCTTGTACTGGCCATCGCCGTCACCGTGCAGATGCGCAAACCCGCTATGCCCGTCTATGGCCTGACTGTGATCTGGGCGCTTGGCGGCGTGATCTGGGCCAACCGGGACACCAGCATGACCGTCGCCGTCATCGCAGCATCGGGCATCGCGGTGATGGCTCTGCTGCTGCTGGCCCTTCGCAAGCGCGCCTGAAACCTACTGTCCGGTGTTCTTTTCCTTGTGCTTGCGCAGGCGGCTCGGGGTGTGGAACTTGCGTTCCTTCCACGGGTTTTGATCGCCCTGACTGCGGAAATACAGCCGGATCGGCGTCCCCGGCATGTCAAAATGTTCGCGCAACCCGTTGACAAGATAGCGCTTATAGCTTTCCGGCAGTTCATCCGGGCGGCTGCACTTGATGACAAAGCCGGGGGGCCGTGTCTTGGCTTGGGTGATGTAACGCAGCTTGATCCGGTGACCGCCAGGCGCGGGCGGCGGATGCGCTTCGGTCATCGCGCCAAGCCAGGTGTTCAGCCGGTTGGTGGCGATGCGGCGGTTCCAGACATCATGCGCCTTGCGGATCGCATCATGCAGGCGGTCAATGCCCCGGCCGGTCTTGGCGCTGACCGTGATCAGGGGCGCGCCCCGCAACTGCGGCAGCAGACGTTCGAACATTTCCTTCAGTTCGGCCAGCTTGTCCTGCTTTTCGTCCTCAAGGTCCCACTTGTTGACGGCCACCACGACCGCCCGACCTTCGGTTTCGGCAAAGTCGGCAATGCGCAGGTCCTGCACCTCGAACGGGATTTCCACATCCAGCAGGACCACCACGACCTCGGCAAAGCGGACCGCGCGGATGCCGTCGGACACGCTGAGTTTCTCAAGCTTTTCATAGATCTTCGACTTTTTCCTCATCCCAGCCGTATCAAAGATGCGGATCGGGGTGCCTTGCCATTCGGCGCGCACGGAAATCGCGTCCCGTGTGGTCCCGGCCTCGGGGCTGGTCAGCAGGCGGTCATAGCCAAGGATTTTGTTGATAAGTGTCGACTTGCCCGCATTGGGCCGCCCGATCACGGCAATCTGCAGGGGCTTTGTGGCGGTGGGTGCATGGGTTGCTGCATGCGGCTCAAGTTCGGCATCCGCCTCTGACAGGTCGATATCGACCTCGGGCGCGTTGTCGGCTTCGCGTTCGGCGAACTCCCCCACCAGGGGGCGCAGGATGTGGTAAAGGTCATCCATCCCTTCGCCATGTTCGGCAGACAGGCGCACCGGTTCGCCCAGGCCAAGGCTCCACGCCTCCAGCGCACCCGCATCACCTGCCTTGCCCTCGGCCTTGTTGACACCCAGGATCACCCGCGCGCCCTTTTTGCGCAGGATATCGGCGAACACCTCATCGGTCGGCGTCACACCAACCCGGCCATCCAACAGAAACAGGCTGATATCGGCCATCTCTACCGCGCGTTCGGTCAGCCGCCGCATCCGGCCCTGAAGGCTGTCGTCGGTGACCTCTTCCAGCCCGGCGGTATCGATGACGGTGAACCGCAAGTCGTGCAGTTTGGCATCACCCTCGCGCAAGTCGCGGGTCACCCCCGGCTGGTCATCGACCAGCGCCAGCTTGCGGCCCACAAGCCGGTTGAAAAGCGTGGATTTGCCCACATTCGGGCGCCCCACGATGGCGAGGGTAAAGCTCATGACATCGGTCCGTCGGTGACAAGCCGCAGCCCATACACCGCGATGGCGTCAACGGAAAGCGTGAAGTTGCCCGTTGCCGCCGACGACATAGATGCTGCCGCCCGCCAAAGCTGGTTGCCCTGCGGCCCCGCCCGGAATGTCCAGCGTCGAGATCAACGCCCCATCCTCGGGGCGGAAGAACCGCAAAAGGCCGTCGGAAGACGCCACCACCAGCCGACCGCCCGCCAGAACCGGCCCATAATGGGCAAAGATGCCCTTGCGCCGCTTGGGCTTGTCGTTTTCGAAATAGGGCATGTCGACGGACCAGATCAGATCGCCGGTCCCGGCATCCAGGCGCACCAGACGCGCCTGATCGTTCACCAGGAACACCGACCCGCCAACCGGCAGAACCGGCCCCATCGCGCCCTCGCGCGACGACCAGATGCGGTCGCCCGACGACGACGAGATCGCCACCGTCCGCCCGGCCGAAGTGCCAGCGAAGGTCACATCGCCCTGCACCACCGGATCAGCCGTCACATCAAATGTCGCGGCAAACGCGCGGCCCAGCCGTTCGCCTGCGGTCGAGACGGACCACACCTTCAGGCCACCCAGACGTGTCACCGCCATGATCTCACCGCCTGCGGTCGGAAAGACCACCGCCCGCTCTCCCACTGCGGGGGCGGCGCTGCCGATCACACCCAGCTTGGACGATGTGCCGGTGGCCTGCCAGATGACCTTGCCCGTATCTGCGGCCAAGGCCCATGCGGTGCCATCGCGCCCGACGACAAAGACAGCCCCATCCACAGCGGCCGGTGCGCCGCTGATCGGCGAATCCACGCGCTGGCGCCAGATGACAGCGCCGGAGGCAGGATCAAGCGCCACCAGTTCGCCAAA
>JBKJVF010000017.1:0-14498 GCA_046589965.1 Paracoccaceae bacterium | reverse complement strand
CTGGCGACGGGTGGTGAGTCCACCGCGCCATGGAAGGAGAAGACAAAACCGTCGTAGTATTCCAGACTGGTGCGCCCGTGACTGGCCGCAAACGGCAAGGTTGCCGTGTCGATGCCGCGTGCCTCCAGCGCATCCAGCCGGGCGGAAAAGCGGTCGACGGCAGACGCGATGGCGGGCATCAGGGGCGTGATGCCGCGCAGATGCGTCAGCGCCGCCCGGGCGGGTGCCTCCAGCGACAAAAGATCATAGAGAAGAGCCGCCTCGGGGGCCGCGATCGGCGGGCTGTCGGCATCATCGACCAAAGCCGTGGCGCGGGCGGTGATCTCATCCGCGCTGCGCAAGCCCACAAAGGTCCCGGCGGCAGCGATCAGATCGGCAGGCGCGCCCTTGGCAAGCGCCTCAAGCATCCTTGCGCGTGCTGGCGGCACCGGCGCCCGACCGGAAAACCGGTCCAACAGCGCACGAAACCGCTTAGGCCGCCAGATGTGGCGCAACAAGGCGGCCTTGCGCCGGGGCGTCGTCGTGACACCCCTGACCGCAGCCATCAGGATCCCGATATCCCCGGTCGCGGGGCGCAGGTTCAGATCTGCCAGCAGTTTAGAGAACAGCGCGAAAACCTCGGCATCGGCGGCCTCGGGTGCGGCGCGGTCGAAAAGCTCAAACCCCACCTGCAGATATTCCGACGGGCGATTGGACCGTCCGTCCTGCTGGCGAAAGACCTTGCCGAGATAGCAATACCGCGCCGGGTCCGCACCACCCGCCATGTGGGCCTGCACCACCGGAACCGTGAAGTCCGGGCGCAACATCAACTCACCGCGCAGGGGGTCATGGGTGACGTAAGCCCGCGCGCGAATATCCTCGCCATACAGGTCCAAAAGCGTTTCGGCAGGCAGCAGGATATCTGCATCAACGGCCACAGCGCCCGCCGATTGAAACGCCACAAACAGGCGCTCGGCCTCGGCGCGGATGGCGGGCTTGTCGGTCATGCTTGTAGCACCCGGCGCGTCGTCGATGCGCGGGCAGGATCAAGTGCCTCCCTTCCCCCTCTGCGGCAAAGGGATGAGGGTGGGGGGAAAGCCACTTGGGTCATTGCCCCAGCATCTTTCTGACGGACGCCACCAGATCGGCGCGCGGCACCGTTACTTGCGCCGGGCGGTCTTTCCATTCCTCCAGCGTGGCACTTTCGGCGATTTTCGCGCCCAGGATCAGGTCCTTGAGGATCACCGTCCCGTGCGCAGCCTCGTCCCCGCCCTGGATGATCGCGATGGGGCTGCCGCGTTTGTCGGCATATTTCAACTGGTTGCCAAAGTTCTTGTGGTTGCCAAGATAGACCTCGGCCCGGATGCCCGCACTGCGCAACTCGCCCACCATGCCCATGTAGTCGGCCATCCGGTCGCGATCCATCACGGTGACAACGACCGGACCAGCGGCATCGGTCGCAACCTTGCCCTTGGCCGCCAGCGCCGCGAGCAAACGGTCCACCCCGATGGAGATGCCGGTTGCAGGCACCGATTGCCCGGTGAATCGCTTGACGAGATCGTCATATCGCCCGCCCCCGGCGACCGAGCCGAACTGACGCTTGCGACCCTTGTCGTCCAGAATTTCAAAGGTCAGTTCCGCTTCGAAGACCGGACCGGTGTAGTACCCGAGGCCGCGCACCACACCGGGGTCGATGACGATGCGGTCGGGGCCGTAACCTTGGGCGGCTAGGAGTTCGGCGATTTGAGTGAGTTCGTGGACGCCATCCGCACCGACAGTCGAGTTTCCGACAATCCCCGAAAGATATTGAATACACGCTGAATTCCGTACCAGCGCACTTTCGGCGGAACGCCCGAAAAGGTCAGCGAAGCCAGAGTTATAAGCATTTGAGAGTGTCTCTGTCAGATCGCTATTTAAGGTAAACGCGACTTTCGCCTGAGATCTCAAGCTTTGATCTATTTCTTCATTTGCTTGGGCGAAACGCATGATTACCTCGATTTGCGCTGAACCGAGGCCCGCGCCCTTCGCAAAGTCCCCACTCTCATCCTTGCGCCCTGCCCCAAGCAGCGCCCGGACCCCCTCGACCCCGAGCCGATCCATCTTGTCGATGGCCCGCAACACAATCCCGCGTTCCGCTTCCTTGTCGTCTCCGGCAAGGCCCGCAACCTCCATCACGCCGTTCAAGACCTTGCGGTTGTTCACCTTGACCACATAGTCGCCGCGCTCGATCCCCACCGCCTCCAGCGCATCCGCCAGCATGGCGCAGATCTCGGCATCCGCCGCCACCGATCCCGACCCCACCGTGTCCGCATCGCATTGGTAAAACTGCTTGAACCGCCCCGGACCGGGTTTTTCGTTCCGCCAGACCGGGCCCATCGCATAGCGCCGGTAAGGGCTCGGCAAATCGTTGCGATATTGCGCCGCGACCCGCGCCAGGGGGGCGGTCAGGTCATAGCGCAGCGCCAGCCAATCCTTGTCCTCGTCCTGCCAGGCAAAGACCCCCTCGTTCGGGCGGTCCACATCGGGCAGGAACTTTCCCAAGGCCTCAACCGTCTCCACCGCGGATGTTTCCAGGGGATCGAACCCATAGCGGTGATAGACCTCGGCGATCTTGTCCAGCATGGCCTTGCGCGTGGTCACCTCTGCCCCGAAATAGTCGCGGAACCCTTTGGGCGTCTCGGCCTTCGGGCGGCGGATTTTACCGTCTGACATGGGATCGGCCCTTCGCTTCCTTGCGGGGTTGCTGTAGCGGATGGGCCCATAAGCTTCAAGCAATCGCGACAAGCGGCGGGTCAGGCGATGGACAAGGTTGAAAAGCTCGAAGAACGCGTGGCGCATCTGATCCGGTCTGTCGAAGATCTGTCGGATGTCGCTGCCCGGCAAGGGACCGAGATCGACCGGCTGACAAGACTGGTCATGATGCTGGCCCAGCGAGAGGCCGAACGCGAGGATGCAGGCGACGCCCCTGCCGCCAGCCAGAAACCCCCGCATTGGTGATGACCGCCCCCAAGGTCGACGTTCTGGCGGTCGCTGTCACCCTTGCCATCGGTGCTGCGGGCGGCATCGCGGGCCATGCCTTGCAGCTGCCGCTGGGCTACCTTTTGGGGTCGCTGATCGTGACGGGCGTCATCGCGGCGGCGGGATGGCGCCCCTTTGGCAAGCCGGTCACCCTGCCCACGCGGTTGCGGTTTTCGTTTGTCCCGGTGATCGGCGTCGCCATCGGCGGGGCTTTCACTCCGGCCGTCGCAGGTCAGGCGCTGGGCTGGTGGCCGTCGCTGCTGGCTTTGTGCGTCTTTGTCCCCGTCGCGCATGTGTTGGGGTACTGGATCTACCGCCGCGGCGGGCTGTCGCCCAAGGACGCGTTCTACGGTGCGGTGCCGGGCGGGCTGATTGAGTCCGTGCAACTGGGCGAGGAGGCGGGGGCCGATGTCCGGCTGTTGACGGTGCTGCAGTTCCTGCGCCTGATCGGGACGATCATCGCCGTGCCGCTGATCTTTCTGGGACTGACCGGGCATGCGGTGGGATCCGCCTCGGGCGTGTCGATCGGAGAGGCCGGGATGGCGCTGACCGCGCGGGACGCGGTGGTGCTGGTGGGCTGCGGGCTGGTGGGGGTGGCGCTGGGGCGGGCGCTGCGGTTTCCGGGCTGGATCATCACGGGTCCGCTGGCCGTGTCGGCGGCGATGCACGGCCTGGGCTGGGTGGAGGGCGTGCCGCCGGGCTGGCTGATCGCGGTGACGCAGGTGACGCTCGGTGCCGGGCTCGGCGCGCGGTTTGCGGGGGTGGAGCGGGCGATGCTGACCCGGGCGGTGCGGCTGTCCGTCCTGAACGGCGTGGCCGCGCTGATGCTGGCCTTCGGGTTCGCCGAGGCGGTCCATGCGGTCGCCGGTGAGCCGGTGACGGCGGCGTTCCTGGCCTTTGCCCCGGGGGGGCTGGCCGAGATGAGCCTGATCGCGCTGAGCCTGCAGATGAGCGTGATCTATGTGACCGCCCATCATGTGCTGCGGGTCGTGGTGGCAGTGAGCGTCGCGAGGCTGGCGGGGAGATGGGTGCGGTGATGTCCCACGGTGGGACATTGGGACGGATTGAGCGATTTCAAAGGGTTAGGGGGGTAGGATTAAGGTTTTATTAAGGTTTGGGGGTGTAAACAAGGTCTCAAGTCCCGACGAACACAGTCTAGTCAAAATAAAGCCAAGTAGATCATCACACTACCAACTAATGTCTACGTAAACACAACAAGAACGCCAAGAAATTCATGCTTTCACCAAAATTCAAGTTTTCAATTCCCATTATAGAAAAACACGTGAACTCTTCACGGATAGCATATGTGTGGAAAAGTAAAATCCGTATGCAGCTGCGCAAACAGATTATCTGGGACATCATAGAATTCAAAGATATAGATAATTCAATTGACGCCTTCTCAAAAGAAATTTCGACTGATATAACTAGTGCAAGTTATAAAGTAGACAAACCACATACCTACTTGGTTGAAAAATCACGCGGTCTTTGTCGACAGATGACAATGGTGGGACCAAAGGATCTTGTCCTACTGCAATGCCTCTCGTCTGCATTGCATGACCAAATAAAGTCAAAGTCACCGTCAAATTCGGCATTCTTTGAACCAGGCGACATGAAATGGTCGCAAGGCAAAATGACGCTAGGTGACTCAGATTACGGATCAATTGCGTCGTGGAAGAAATTTCAAAAGCAAATTTTGAAATTTCGAAAAGAGAACAAATTCATAGTTGTTACCGACGTTGCAAACTTTTATGATTTCATCAATTTCCGCCATCTTCGCAACATTATCTCTTCGATTTGCGATGTTGAAGAGCCCATTCTGGACTTGCTAATCTATATTCTAAACGAGCTTTCCTGGACCCCAGACTACATGCCACGCCAAGAAATGGGCATGCCACAAATAGAGTCCGAGGCTCCACGTGTACTAGCAAATGCCATGTTGTACGAACTAGATCGTCTCGCTGAAAAGCTAGCCTATAAGAATTACGCAAGGTTCATGGATGACATTGACTGCGGAGCTGGAAGTATTGTTGAAGCCAAGAGATTTGTTCGTGATGTCGATCTTACTCTACAATCACGCCAACTACGACTGAACTCAGCCAAAACGAAAATTTTAGACCAAAAGT
Source organism: Paracoccaceae bacterium (assembly GCA_046589965.1). Classification (GTDB taxonomy): domain Bacteria; phylum Pseudomonadota; class Alphaproteobacteria; order Rhodobacterales; family Rhodobacteraceae; genus JAJNPS01. The sequence continues at coordinate 9,378 of JBKJVF010000017.1, read as the reverse complement.
CCGCCTTCACTCATTTTTGTGTTCGTGAGAACGCGCGGTTGGATCGTTATTCAAGAGTTATGGAAAACGCGAAGGTCTTTTCTTTGCTGAAAGTAAGAATCTCAAAACGATTGGTGCACTATTATGAAGAATGGCTGCAGAGAGACCTTGGGGGTACGCCAGGACAACATTCGATATTACGGCAAGGAAATGGATCAAAAATACATAAACGAATTCTTACGTTACTACGACGATGCGAGGTTGAAGTTCCCTTTGAAGACCTCATTTGGCTTGTGAAGAATGATCCCGGAATGCGTCAAACGGCTTTTCGTCATCTGACCTATAGTAGTAAGCCAAATCAGGTCTTTTATCTATTAAAGATTTTACTTTGTTCAGGTCTGTTTGTTGATGACGCCGCACACATGGACTTTTCCAATTTTTGCATTTATGCTAAGTTCAAAAAAACAAATAAGCTTATCGCGCAGATGCGAGCCGCTGCTGAGTTCCTAAATCAGTGCGGACCCACGGGATCGTACGCGGCGACCGTTATTTTATGTCGCATCGGCGATCCAAACGATCTGATAAATCAGGCCAAATTTGTGTTTCGAAATTGGCCGAGATGTATTTGGCTGTGTAGAGCTATCGCGGGATTCTTTCCTTTAGTTTGCAACGCTCCAAGTCCTATACCCTTGGAGTTTCTGCAACTAGTTCGATCTTCCAAGGATCAAAGCGTAACAGACGTCTTAGATCATCAGATGCGACTCGCCAACGATCTTGCATATGTTCTAAAAAATAAGACGTACCTTTCAGCTCCAAATGGCTCGTTCCCTCAGAAGATATATTTTCCGAAGGCATTACAGATTTTAAGCGTAAAAATGAATGTTTCTGCGGCGCCAGCCTTTGTAGATATTGCTTCAAAGCATGTGGCATTAAAAGCCGACCCATTCTACAAAGCATGGGGCTTTTAACCCCCCTCACCCCGCCGGCTGAAACCAGTGTTCCACATGGTCCAGCACGTCATCCACGATGCCTCCCGCCTTGGCCTGCTCGCCCGTAAACCGCAGGATCCAGCCGCCCGGACAGGCTTCGCGCTTGATCGTCAGGCCCTGTTTCAGGTGCAGAAAGCGCCTCGGGCGACCGTTGCTTGCCACCAGCGGCTCTTCGTTGCGCAAGAGACGCTCGGCGAAGAGGGGTTGCAGGGCGGTCCATTGCCGCTCCAGGTCCCAGTTTTTGCAATTGGCGAGGACGGCGTGCATCTCCTCCTCCATCCCGCCGCGCACGCCTGCGGCGAGGCGTTCCATGCGGGCGACGGTCAGCGCCTGAGGCGTGGACAGCGTGCCGTCCAGCGCCTCCACCACCATGGCAAAGGCGCGCAGGCGCAGGCTGGCCTGGCGCGACAGGCAAGGATAAAGCGCCTCGATGGCGGCATCGGGGGTCTCAAAGCACTGCTTTTCGACCGAGGTCATGATGAGGTTGCCCTTTTCCCAAGGGGTGATGGCGGTGCGCATCTCGTTTTCGGACACCATGGCGGCCATCGCGGCGGGGATCGAGGCGGGCTGTCGGACAAAGGCGGCGATGGTGGTGTGGCCCATCTCGCTGCAGGCGGTCAGGCGGCGGAGGCCCGAGATCAGGCCATAGACATGCGGCGGGCGGGGATCGTGAAAGGCCCAGACCTCGATCGGCATGCGCAGGCCTTCGGTCGCGATAGAGTGTTTGAGGGCGCGCATGGCGTCCGGGTCAAGCCCGGTGCGGTCGCGGATCAGGGCGTCGGGGGAAATCTCGGCGATGGGAAGGGAGATGAGCGGGTCCATGGGCGTGTCCTTTGTTTGGGCACGAGGACGCCAGACGTCGGTTAAGGGCGCGTGGCGGGGGCGGGCGGAGGGGTATGTCGGGCAGTGTGGGGCCCCCCCTCCCCCGGCCCGTCCCCACGAGGGGGAGGGCAGGTGACGGGCCTTCACACCTCCTCGACCATCACGACGCCCTGCATGGCCTTGATCGCGCCCTTGATCTGGGGGGTGATGGGGTAGTCATCGGGCAGCGTCAGGTCGATCTCGCGGCCCTGATCGTCGGCGACGCAGACCATGACCTGCGCGCGGGTGCGGCCTTGCACGGTGGAAAGGAGCGTCGCCAGCGACGTCAGCGCCTCGGGGCGGTTCAGGTGGATGCGGATGGCCTGCGCGCCGGCCTGATCTGCGACCTGGTCAATGGGGGCGACGGCATTGGCAAGCATTTTCAGGGTGTCGCCTTCGAGTTCGGCCTTCACGGTCAGCACGACATTGCGCCCGGGTTCCAAGAGGTCGCGAGCGGCCTCCAGCGTGTCGCTGAACACGGTGACCTCGTAGAGACCGGTGGGATCGGACAGCGAGACAAAGGCGAACCGGTTGCCCTTGGCGGATTTGCGTTCCTGTTTCACGGCGACGGAGCCTGCGATTTTCGCGATCAGGGGCCCGCGTTCGGCTGCGGCGATCACTTCGGTCAGGGTTTTCACGTCCTTGCGGCGAAGGGCGGACATGTAGTCATCGAGCGGGTGGCCGGAGAGGTAGAACCCGATGGCCAGATGCTCCTGCGTCAGGCGTTCGATGGGCAGCCAGTCGTCGCGGTAAGCCAGGCGCGGTTCGGGGATGTCGGCGCCCGCCTCGCCAAAGAGCGAGACCTGGTTGGACGATGACGCCTCGTGGATGGCGGCAGAATAGGCGCCCAGCGCATCCAGCGCGTCAAAGACCCGCGCGCGATTGGGGTCGAGCTGGTCAAAGGCACCGGCGCGCGCCAGCATCTCCAACGGGCGCTTGCCGATGCGTTTGAGATCAACGCGGCGGGCAAAGTCGAAGAGGGTGGCAAAGGGTTTATCGGCACGGGCGTCCGAGATGAGGCGCATGGCGTCAACGCCGACGTTCTTGAGCGCACCAAGGGCATAGACGACCGCCCCGTCACGCACCGAAAACGTCGGCAGCGAGGCATTGATGCAGGGGGCGATGGTCTTCAGGCCCAGCTTGTCGACTTCGCGTTTGTAGACGGCCAGCTTGTCGGTCAGGTGGATGTCGCAATTCATCACGGCGGCCATGAATTCCACCGGGTAGTTGGCTTTCAGATAGGCGGTCTGGTAGCTGACCACGGCATAGGCGGCGGCGTGGGATTTGTTGAAGCCGTAATTGGCGAATTTCTCCAGAAGGTCAAAGACTTCGCCGGCCTTTTCCTTGCCGACATTGTGGGTTATCGCCGCCCCTTCGATGAATTTGGGGCGTTCCTTGGCCATTTCCTCGGCGATCTTTTTGCCCATGGCGCGGCGCAAAAGATCGGCCCCGCCCAGCGAATAGCCCGCCATGACCTGGGCGATCTGCATCACCTGTTCCTGGTAGACGATGATGCCTTGGGTCTCGGCCAGGATGTGGTCGATGGTGGGGTGAATGGATTCGAGGTCGCGCAACCCGTTCTTGACCTCGCAATAGGCCGGGATGTTCTCCATCGGGCCGGGGCGGTACAGGGCCACCAGCGCCACGATATCCTCGATACAAGTCGGCTTCATGCGGCGCAGCGCGTCCATCATGCCCGACGATTCCACCTGAAACACCGCGACCGTCTTGGCGGCGGCGTAAAGATCGTAGGATGGTTTGTCGTCCAGAGGGATGAGGTTGATGTCGAACCGGATGTCCCGCAACGCCAGCAGGTCCATCGCGTTCTGGATCACGGTCAGCGTCTTTAGCCCCAGAAAGTCGAACTTGACCAGACCCGCCGCCTCCACCCATTTCATGTTGAACTGGGTGGCGGGCATATCGGAGCGCGGGTCCTGATAGAGCGGCACCAGCTCATCCAGCGGGCGATCACTGATCACCACACCGGCAGCATGGGTGGAGGCGTTGCGCAACAGCCCTTCGATCTGGGTGGCGTAGTCGAGCAGGCGCTTGACCACCTCTTCTTTGGCAGCTTCGCGCAGACGGGGCTCATCCGCGAGGGCTTTGGTGATGCTGACGGGCTTGACGCCCTCCACCGGGATCATCTTGGACAGGCGGTCCACCTGCATGTACGACATCTGCAACACCCGGCCCACGTCGCGGATGGCGGCCTTGGACAGCAGCGCACCGAAGGTGATGATCTGCCCGACGCGGTCGCGCCCATATTTCGCCTGAACGTACTGGATGACCTCTTCCCGGCGGTCCATGCAGAAGTCGATGTCAAAATCGGGCATCGACACGCGTTCGGGGTTCAGGAACCGCTCAAACAATAGGGCGTAGCGCAGGGGGTCGAGGTCGGTGATGCGCAAGGCATAGGCGACAAGCGAGCCCGCACCAGAGCCACGCCCGGGGCCGACAGGAATGCCCTTTTCCTTGGCCCAATTGATGAAGTCGGCGACGATCAGAAAATAGCCCGGAAAGCCCATCTTGACGATGACGTCCAACTCAAAATCCAGCCGTGCGGTGTAAGCCTCCGGTGTGGCCGAAAGAGGGATCACCGCAAGGCGCGCCGCAAGTCCCTCATGCGCCTGCCGCCGCAGTTCATTGACCTCGTCATCCGCGAATTTGGGCAGGATGGGATTGCGCTTGGCCACGGCAAAGGCGCAGCGGCGGGCGATCTCCACGGTGTTTTCCAGCGCCTCGGGCAGGTCGGCGAACAGCGTCGCCATTTCCGCCTCGGTCTTGAAATAGTGCTGCGGGGTCAGGCGGCGACGAGGTTGTTGCTGGTCGACATAGGCCCCTTCGGCAATGCAGATCAGCGCATCATGGGCCTGATACATCGACGCCTCGGGGAAATAGACATCGTTGGTGGCCACCAGCGGCAGGCCCATGGCATAGGCCATTTCGATCAGACCGCGCTCACTGGCAGCCTCGGCGTCGGTCAGCCTGCCGCCTTCGCCGGGATGGCGTTGCAGTTCGACATAAAACCGGTCGGGATAGATCGCGGCCAGGCGGGTCAGCAAAGACTGGGCCTTGGGCAACTGGCCGCCTGCGAGGAACCGGCCCAGGGGGCCATCCGGGCCGCCCGACAGACAGATGAGGCCGTCGGCATGCCGGGCCAGTTCATCCACGGTGACTTGTGGCAACTGACCGCCACCCTGACCATTCGGCCCGATGTAAAGCGCGGTGTTCAGCTTCATCAGGTTCATGTAGCCCGCTTCGGACTGCGCGAGCAGAACGACAGGTGCGGGTATCCGCGCACGCTCGCCCGGCTGTGCAGGATCGTGCGACAGGCTGATCTGGCAGCCGATGATGGGTTGGACACCAGCCGCGCGGGCAGTTTCCGAAAACTCCAGGGCCGCAAACATGTTGTTGGTGTCGGTCACGGCGACGGCAGGCATGCGCGCGGATTGGCACAGCTTGACCAGTTTCTTGACCGGCACGGCGCCTTCGAGCAGCGAGTGTTCGGTATGCACGCGCAGATGGATGAAACGGGGCAAGGACGCGGCGTTCGGGGGGGTGTTCGGGGCCATGATGCCAGCCTAGCGAAACCGCAGAAGATGCGAAAGACCGCAGAATGGACGGGACAGTGATCCGGCTTCGTCGCCTTTGCGCAAAGATATGTCTTGCTATGTGCGACAGGGCTGGCTTGATGGCACCAGAGACAAAGGGCGCGTGGCCCGCTTTACGCCGCATCGGGCGGCCACGCAGCAAGCCTGGAACGAAGAGACCGCGGCGGACTGACCGAAATGAACGAGATCGCGTTTCTGTTGAACGGAACGCCGGTTCGTGTGGCGGAAGGGTCGCCCACACGAACATTGCTGGATTGGCTGCGCGAAGATCGCGGTCTTGTCGGCACCAAGGAAGGCTGCAACGAAGGCGATTGTGGCGCCTGCACCGTGATGATCACCGATGCCACCGGGTCCATGGCGCTGAACGCCTGCATCCTGTTCCTGCCACAGCTGCACGGCAAAGCGGTGCGCACGGTGGAGGGGATTGCTGGCCCGGACGGCGCGCTGCACCCGGTGCAAAAGGCGATGATCACCCATCACGGATCGCAATGCGGGTTCTGCACGCCGGGATTTGTCGTCAGCATGGCGGTGGCGCATCTGAACGGGCGGACCGACCACGATGACCAACTGGCCGGGAACCTTTGCCGCTGCACCGGCTATGCGCCGATCGTGCGCGCAGCCGAGGCGGTGGCCACGGAACCGGTGCCGGACTGGATGAAGGACGATGCCGCTTTCGGACTGACGCAAGTATCCCCGGAGGGGTCCGGGGAGGCAGGCAGCCTCACCGGTGCGTATCGCCCACGCGATAGCGACGCGCTGGCAGAGTGGTATCTGGCCAATCCTGACGGCACCCTGATCGCCGGGGCCACCGATGTCGGGCTTTGGGTGACCAAGCAGTTGCGCGACCTGTCGCCCGTGGCCTTTCTGAACGGCGTCACGGATTTGCAAGGGATCGAACGGCAGGGGGACGCGGTCCACATCGGTGCTGGCGTCACGATCACCGCCCTGCTGGACGCGATGCGCGACCTGCATCCGTCATTCGCCGAACTGCTGCGGCGGTATTCGTCGGTGCAGGTCCGCAATGCCGCGACCATCGGAGGCAACATCGCGAACGGCAGCCCGATCGGGGACGGGCCACCGGCGCTGATTGCATTGGGCGCAACGCTGCATCTGCGCCGTGGGGATGACATGCGCAGCCTTCCGCTGGAGCGGTTTTTTCTGGACTATCGCAAGCAGGACCGCCGCCCCGGCGAGTTTGTCGCAGGCGTGTCGATCCCGGCCCATGCGCCGGCCTTGCGCTGCTACAAGCTGTCGAAACGGTTCGATCAGGATATCTCGGCGGTGTGCGGCTGTTTCAATGTGACGGTCGCAGACGGCGTGGTGAATGGCGCGCGGATCGCCTTTGGGGGCATGGCTGGGGTGCCAAAGCGCGCGGCGCTGGCCGAGGCGGCACTGGTGGGACAGAAGTGGAGCCTTGCCACCGCCAAGATCGCCGCCGCCGCGATGGCGGGGGATTTCTCGCCGCTCAGCGATATGCGCGCATCGGCGGACTATCGGCTGCGGACGGCGCAGAACATGATGATCCGCTATGTCCACGATCTGGCGGGCGTGCCGGTCGACGTGCTGCAGGTGGCGCCATGAGCGCGGGCCTGTCACTGCCCCACGACGCGGCCCCGCTGCATGTCACGGGGGCGGCGCGCTATATCGATGACGTGCCGCTGCCTGCGGGGACGTTGCATCTGGCGTTCGGGCTGTCGCGCGTTGCACATGCCGAGATCACGGGGCTCGATCTGGATGCGGTGCGCAAGGCGCCTGGGGTGGTCGCGGTCTTTTCGGCCGTGGATTTGCCCGACATGCCCGATTGCAGCCCGTCCGCGCATGACGAGCCATTGCTGGCAGTGGGCCGGGTCCACTATGTCGGCCAGCCGGTGTTTCTGGTCGTGGCCGACAGCCATCTTGCGGCACGCAAGGCGGCAGCGCTGGGTCAGATCAGCTACCGCGAGTTGCCCGCGATCCTGACTGTGGACGAAGCGCTGGCCGCAGAAAGCCGGTTCGAGGCGGGGCCGATTGTCTGGGCCAAGGGGGATGCCACGCGGGCGATTGCCGGGGCGGCGCATGTTGTCGAAGGGGTGATGGAGGTCGGCGGGCAGGAACATTTCTACCTTGAGGGCCAGGTCGCCGCCGCCATCCCGCAAGAGGACGGCATGCATGTCTTGTCCTCCACCCAGCACCCGACCGAGGTGCAGCACAAGGTCGCCCATGCCCTGCATCTGCCGATGAGCGCCGTGCGCGTGGAAACGCGGCGGATGGGCGGCGGCTTTGGCGGCAAGGAAAGCCAGGGCAACGCGCTGGCCATCGCCTGCGCCGTGGTGGCCCATGCGACCGGGCGGCCATGCAAGATGCGCTATGACCGCGACGACGACATGGTGATCACCGGCAAAAGGCATGACCTGCGGATCATGTACCGCGCGGGCGTGGATGCGGATGGGCGCATTCTGGGGCTGGAATTCACCCATCTGTTCCGCTGCGGCTGGTCGCAAGACCTGTCCCTTCCGGTGGCGGACCGCGCGATGCTGCATGCCGACAACTGCTATCATCTGCCCCATGTCCGGATCGAATCGCATCGGCTGAAAACCAACACCCAAAGTGCGACGGCGTTTCGCGGCTTTGGCGGCCCGCAGGGGATGCTGGGGATCGAGCGGGTGATGGATCATGTGGCGTTCGCGGTCGGGCGCGACCCGCTGGAGGTGCGCAAGGCCAACTTTTATCGCCGGATGGCCAGTGTCGGAGCCTCCGGCGGGGATATTTCGACCAGTCTGAATGCGCAGGGGAGTTCCAAGGGTGGCGAGGTCGATCTGACCTCGCGCGGGGCGGCGGTTCCGGTGGGGTCACATGCGCTGCCGCCGGACGGGCCGGTGCAGACCACGCCCTATCACATGCCGGTGGAGGATTTCATCGGGCATGACCTGGTGGCAGAGTTGGAGCGGACATCGGCCATAGCCGCGCGGCGCGCCGAGATTGCCGCCTGGAACGCGCAAAGCCCGATCCTGAAACGGGGGATGGCGCTGACGCCGGTGAAATTCGGGATCTCTTTCACGCTGACATGGCTCAATCAGGCGGGCGCGCTGGTCCATGTCTACCAGGACGGCTCGATCCATCTGAACCATGGCGGGACCGAAATGGGTCAGGGGCTGAACCAGAAGGTCGCGCAAGTGGTGGCGGGCGTTTTCGGGGTCGATACCGGGGTCATCAAGATCACGGCGACAGATACCGACAAGGTGCCCAATACCAGCGCCACCGCGGCAAGCTCGGGGTCGGACCTGAACGGGATGGCGGCAAGACAGGCGGCCGAGGTGATCCGCGACCGGATGGCGGCCTTCATCGCCGAAAAGCACCAGATTGCGCCCGGCGCGGTCAGGTTCAAGGGGGGAACCGTACGCGCGGGGGCCGAGGTCTACGACTTTGCCCGTGTCGCGATGTGGGTCTATCAGGCGCGCATTTCGCTGTCTTCGACCGGGTTCTATGCAACCCCAAAGATTGTCTGGGACCGGGTCAAGGGCACGGGACGGCCGTTCTACTATTTTGCCTATGGCGCGGCGGTCAGCGAGGTGGTGATCGACCGGCTGACAGGGGAAAACCGCATCCTGCGCGCCAACATCCTGCATGACACCGGCACCAGTCTGAACCCGGCGCTGGATATCGGGCAGATCGAAGGGGCCTATGTGCAGGGGGCCGGGTGGCTGACAACCGAAGAATTGGTCTGGGATGGCAAGGGGCGTCTGGCAACGCATGCCCCCAGCACCTACAAGATCCCCGCCTGTTCGGACCGCCCACGGGTGTTCAATGTCGCCTTGTGGGGACGGGAAAATGCCGAAGATACGGTGGGCAAGTCCAAGGCCGTGGGAGAGCCGCCCCTGATGCTGGGGATATCAGTGCTGATGGCGTTGGGCGATGCGGTGGCGGCCTGCGGGGATGGGACGATCTACCCAAGCTTGAAT
>JBKJVF010000161.1:0-4831 GCA_046589965.1 Paracoccaceae bacterium | reverse complement strand
GTGTGCTTTTGCGCTTTGGTCAGGAATTCGCTGGCATCGGCGGGGACACCAACTACATCTCGACCAGCGGTCTTGCGCTTGCGGAACGGCGTGTCCTGAACGAAGAAGTGACGGTGCGGGCGATCTTTGAAGGCGGCGTCATCAGCACGCTTGGCGATGAACCCAGCAGTGTCACGGAGCGGTTTTTTGGCAACGGCAAGATCCGGGGTTTCGAGCCGAACGGCTTTGGGCCGCGCGACCTGACGGCCGTGAATGAGGACGCGCTGGGTGGCAATATCTATGCAGTGGCACGGTTCGAGGCCGATTTCCCGCTTGGACTGCCCGAGGAATATGGCATCACCGGCGGCGCCTTTTTTGATGTGGGCTCGGTCTGGAGCCTTGACGATGTTGCGGGCACCGGTGGTCCTGTCGATGACAGCATGAACCTGCGCTCTTCGGTCGGCCTGTCGGTTTTCTGGACCACGCCCATCGGCCCGCTGCGGTTCAACTTTTCCAAGGCTTTGCTCAAGGAAGACTACGACAAAGAGCAGAACTTTGACCTGACCATCTCGACCAAGTTCTGATGTTCAGGGCATGTGCGGTGCTGGCACTGGCGGGGGTCCTTGCCGGGCCGGCGCATGCACAGGTGCCCACCCCGCCCGCCGCCGTCCCGGCACCCGTTCTGACCCTGGATCAGGATCGGCTTTTTCTGCAAAGTGCGTTTGGCAAGGCGGCCGCAGCGCGGGCTGATGCGGATGAAGCAGCGCTCCTTGCCGAGAACCGTGAAATCTTTGCAGCCCTCGAAGCCGAGGAAAAGGATCTGACAGCGCGCCGTGCGACAACTCTTGCGGCCGACTTTACCGCCCTTGCATCGGCCTTCGACACCAAGGCCGAAAACATCCGTGCGGCCCAGGATGCCAAAGGTCTGGAAATTGCACGCATGCGGGCCGAGGATCAGCGGAAGTTTTTTGACGTCGCCTACCCGGTCCTAGCAGAACTGATGACAGAGCTTGGCGCGGTTGCGATCATGAACAAGAAAGATGTGATCGTCTCCTACAAGGACATCGACCTGACCGACCGTGCCATTGCGCGCGTGGACACCGTGCTTGGCAACGGCAGCAGCCAGCCCGCGACCGCGCCATAGTTGCTGCCAGATCCAGCAAGGTTGACGCCGCCTTGCCCCCTGCAAGCCGAGTTGCTAGCAATGGGCAAAGAGGATACGGCCCCATTTGAGCAATGGAATGGCAGTCAGGCCGGCGTGACAGGAGAGATGCATGAACAAGATCGACACGCCCGGGCAGATTGCCGATCTTGATCTGATCCAGCGGATCATCCCGCATCGCTATCCGTTTCTTCTGATCGACAAGGTGCGTGACATTATCCCCGACGTGTCCTGCGTCGGCATCAAGAACGTCACGTTGAACGAACCGCAATTTCAGGGCCATTTTCCGGGCATGCCGATCTTTCCCGGGGTGATGATCATCGAGGCGATGGCGCAAACCTCGGGTGTGCTGGTCGGCCTGTCGATGGATCTGGTCGACAAGAACGCCAAGGTGTTCTTCATGGGGGTCGACGGCGTCAAGTTCCGCCGCAAGGTGGTGCCCGGCGACGTGATGGAGTTGCACGTCAAGGCGCTGCGCGGCGGTGGTCGGGTCTGGAAGTTCGAGGGCCGCGCCATGGTCGAAGGTGAACTGGCCTGCGAAGCCACCTTTATGGCGATGTTCGACGTGCCAAAGGCATGACCATCCACCCCTCCGCCACGGTTCATCCCGCCGCCGTTGTCGAACCCGGCGCCAAGATCGGCGCGGGCTGCACCATCGGCGCCTTCGCATTGATCGGCCCCGAGGTCACGTTGGGCTCAGACGTCACGGTCAAGTCCCACGCCGTTGTCACCGGCTGGACCGAGATTGGCGACGCCTCTGTTATCTTTCCGTTCGCTACCGTGGGCGAAGTTCCGCAGGACCTCAAATACCACGGCGAACGCACGCGGCTGATCGTCGGGGCGCGGTGTCGCATCCGCGAAGGAGCGACGCTGAACACCGGCACCGAAGGTGGCGGTGGGGTTACCCGCGTCGGCGACGACTGCCTGATAATGACCGGCGCGCATGTGGGTCACGACGCCCAGATCGGAACCGCGTCATTCTGGTCAATCAAGTTGCCATCGCGGGCCACTGCATTCTGGGCGACGATGTCATCGTCGGCGGGCTGTCGGGTGTGCATCAATGGGTGCGCATCGGGCAGGGGGCCATCATCGGGGCGGTCACAATGGTGACCAACGACGTGATCCCCTATGGGCTGGTGCAGGCCCCACGGGGCGAGCTTGACGGCTTGAACCTTGTCGGCCTGAAACGCCGGGGCGTGGACCGCGCCGACATCACGGCCCTGCGCGCGGCCTATCAGATGCTGGCGCAAGGCGAGGGCAGTTTTCTTGATCGCGCCCGCCGTCTGTCGGAGGAAACCGATTCTGCCCATGTGCGCGAGATGACGGATTTCATTCTATCGGCGTCAGACCGCAGTTTCCTGACCCCCAAGGGTGCCAGGTGACAGCGCCGCCGCGCATTGCCATCATTGCCGGGCGCGGTTCCCTGCCTGCAGCACTTGTCGCGGCCCTGCCGGAACGTCCGCTGGTGGCAAGTCTTGACGGCTTTTCACCTGATGGCCTGACGCCCGACATCACATTCCGGATTGAACGTCTTGTGCCTTTTCTGAACCAGCTGGCCGAACGCGACATCGTGCGCGTGCTCTTTGCGGGTGCCGCGTCGCGCCCGCGTCTTGATCCCGCCCTGATCGACCCCGCGACCGCGCAACTTTTGCCGCGTCTGATGGCGGCAATGGGGCAGGGTGACGATGCCACCCTGCGTGAGGTCATTGCGATCTTTGAAGAATTTGATCTGGGCGTCGTGGGCGTGGCCGATATCGCACCGGACCTTTTGCCGGCAATCGGCCTTTACGCCGGTACAATCACACCGACCGATGAACGCGATGCTGATCGGGCAGCCGTCATCGTTACAGCACTTGGCGCGGTCGATGTGGGGCAGGGCGCGGTCGTTCAGCAAGGCCTGTGCCTGGGGGTGGAGACGCTGGCGGGCACGGATGCGATGCTGGAGGGTGTTGCGGCCATGCCTTCGGGTCTGCGGCCCGATCCGGCGCAAGGGCGGGGGCTCTTTTTCAAGGCCGTGAAACCGGGGCAAGACGCGCGCATCGATTTGCCGACGTTGGGACCAGCGACGGTCCGGCGCGTGGCCGAGGCCGGGTTGGGCGGCATTGTCTGGGCCGCCGGCAGTGTGATCTGTCTTGATCTGCCCGCGATGCAGGCCGAGGCAGCGGCGCAAGGCCTGTTCCTGTGGGCGCGCTGACGCTGTTTGTGATCGCGGGGGAGCCTTCGGGTGACCGGCTTGGGGCGGCGCTGATGGCGGGCCTGAAAACCCTGCAACCGGATGTCATGTTCACCGGCATCGGTGGCCCGATGATGCAGGCCGAGGGGCTGACAAGCCTGTTCCCCATGGAAGAGCTGTCAATCATGGGTATCGCCGAGGTGCTGCCCCGATATTTCGCGCTGAAAGCTCGCATCCGGGAGGCCGCCGCCGCTTGTCTTGCCGCAAACCCGGCGGCCCTGATCACCATAGACTCCCCTGATTTCTGCCTGCGCGTGGCCGGGATCGTTCGGGCCGCACGCCCCGATTTGCGGACCATCCACTATGTCGCCCCATCGGTCTGGGCCTGGCGTCCCGGCAGGGCGGCGAAAATGGCAATGGTCATCGACCACGTTCTGGCGCTTTTGCCGTTCGAGCCGCCCTATATGACCGCCGCCGGAATGACCTGCGACTTTGTGGGCCATCCCGTCGTGGCCGAACCCCTGGCGACGCGCGACGAACTGACGCGGATGGAGGGGCCCTATCCCCTGATCCTTGCCCTGCCCGGATCGCGCAAGGGCGAGGTGGCGCGCCTTGCACCCGTCATTGGGCAGGTTCTGGCGCGGATCAAGGCCGTCCATCCGCAGGCGCGAGTCGTCCTGCCCACGGTGCGGGGGGTCGTGGACATGGTGCGGGACCTGACGCGCGACTGGCCGATCATGCCCATGATCATCACCGATCCCGCTGACAAGCGCGCGGCCTTTGGCGCCGCCGATGCAGCCATCGCCGCCTCGGGGACCGTGTCACTGGAACTTGCCGCGAATGCCTGCCAGATGGTCATCGCCTATGACATGCACCCGGTGACCTTGTGGATGATGCGCCGTGCCGCACGTGTCGACACCGTCACGCTGGTCAACCTTGTCTCGGAGACCCGTGTGGTGCCCGAATTCATCGGGGACAAGTGCCGTGCAGACCTGATCGCCCCGGCGCTCGTGGAGATTCTGGCCAATCCGGACCGGCAAAAGGCCGCGATGGCGCTGACGATGGACCGCCTGGGACGCGGGCTGGACGCCCCGGGTTTGCGTGCGGCGCGGTCCGTGCTGGAAGTGCTGGCCCGGGAAAGCGGTCATGGCGCCTGACCCCGAACTCCTGATCGATGGTGCGTTTTTGCGCGCGTCCTGCTTTCGTCCAGCCCGTCCAAACGGGTCGATGATCGTCACGTTTCGCCACAAGGTGCCCGATGCTGGCGATTTTTATGCGCCAAAGCCAAGGCAACGCTTTGTGGATGCGGGCTGGACCCATCTGCACATCCAGTCGCGGTTCAACGACTGGTTTGTAAATGACGACACCGCTGACCTCTGCGCTGTCCTCAAAACGTTCGCTGGCGGTTTCACTTATCGTGCAGGCATCGGGTTTTCCATGGGCGGCTATGGGGTGCTGCGGTTTTCCGGCGCACTGGCGCTGGACGAGGTCGTGGCCATCTCGCCGCAAGTGTCAAT
>JBKJVF010000081.1:0-7252 GCA_046589965.1 Paracoccaceae bacterium | reverse complement strand
GTTGACATAGCGGCCCTTGCGGTTGGTCGCGTCGAAGACCCCAAGATCAGGCGTCTTGGTGTTGTTGGACCCGGTCAGGTCCGCAGACCCGCCGATGGTTTCGTGCATGATCGGGTTCACCACCACCAAAACCTTTTCCGAAGCGGAACGGGTGGCAAGTTTCGCCATGTCGGCCACGGCCTGCTTTTTCACGCTCCGGATCGCGGCAGCCAGTTTGGCCGGGGGTGCGCCGGCAAAGACACGCGCAAATTCTGCCTGGCGGGCAGCGGGCAGAGCCTCAAGGCGCGTCTGCCATTCGCCGTGGGCCTTGGCGCCGCGCGCGCCCAGACCTTCCCACCAGCGCTTGATGTCGCCGGGGATCTCGAAAGGGGCGGCGGTCCAGCCATACGCCTCTTTGGCGGCCTTCATCTGGGCGGGATCGGTCAGCGCACCATGGCCCTTGTTGGTATCCTGTGCCGCATGCCCGAGCGCGATATGCGTCTTGCACGCGATCATCGCAGGGCCGGGGCTGGCTTTGGCCGCTGTCAGTGCGCGATCAATGTCGACGGGATCATGCCCGTCGCAGGAAAACACATCCCAGCCGCTGGCGGCAAATCGCGCCTTCTGGTCGGTCACATCAGAAATGGACACCTTGCCGTCGATGGTGATGCCGTTGTCATCCCAAAGCACGATCAGGCGGCTAAGTTGCTGTTTGCCGGCCAGGGCCAACGCTTCGTGGCTGACGCCTTCCATCAGGCAGCCGTCACCCGCGATGACATAGGTGTGGTGATCCATGATCTTGGCACCGAACCGCGCGCGCAACGATTCCTCGGCAATCGCAAACCCGACGGAATTCGCGATGCCCTGTCCCAGTGGTCCGGTCGTCGTCTCCACCCCCGCGACATGACCATATTCCGGATGCCCCGCCGTGTTCGCGCCCCATTGGCGGAAATCGCGAAGCTGCTGCAGCGGCATATCGGCATAACCCGTCAGGTACAAAAGCGAATAGATCAGCATCGACCCATGCCCTGCCGACAGGATGAACCGATCACGGTCGGGCCAACGCGGTGCTGCAGGATCAAACTTCAGGTGCCGCTCGAACAGCACCGTGGCGACATCTGCCATGCCCATCGGCATGCCCGAATGCCCGGAATTGGCTGCCGCCACCGCATCAAGTGTCAATGTCCGGATGGCACAAGCGCGCATCCAGTGGTCGGGGTGTCGGCTGCGCAGGGCGGCAATATCCACGGCGGTCATCCTTCATGTCAGGTGCAATGGCGGGGTTGCCTGAGGCTGTTACCGGCCCCGGTTGGCAAGATCAAGCACGCCGCGCAAGGCTCTGGCAGGAAAGGGGCGACGCCTTTTTACAAATCGCGCTATGTTCGGGGTTGACGGGACCGCCAACGATTCGCACTCTGATAGAAACAAAAGCGCGTGCAGCAAACGAAATAGCTGCGGCACAACAAGAGGATGGCGATGCAAGATATCGCAGAGCTTGAACGCAGGATCACGGCGGCGCTGGATCGCATCGGGTCGGGGATCGACCAGATGTCTGGCAGCGCTCCGGCCAAAGAATCCGTAGCGGTCGACGCGTCGTCGAAGGAGCTTGCCCGCATGCAGGCCGCCCTCGATGAAGAGCGGATGGTGACCGCCCAGCTGAATGAGCGGCTGAAATCGGTGAAAGAGAAGGAAGCCCTGCTTCGGTCGGAACTGGATGAAAAATGCCAGCGCCTGACGCGTCAGCTGGACACCCAAGGGCTGGAGTTGCAGCGGATGCGCAAGTCCGCCGTACAACTGCGTGAACAGCTGAGGGAAATTCGCGAAGCGCAGTTGCGCGACACGGACCCGCATCTGGTCAACAAGGCCATGCTGACCGAACTGGAGGCGTTGCGCGCCACCCGATTGACCGAAATGGCCGAGATGGACGAACTGATCGCCGAATTGTCGCCCCTGCTGGAAGAGGCCCCGACCCATGCCTGATATCGACATCACGATCGGCGGCCGCACCTTCCAGGTGTCTTGCCAGGACGGCGAAGAGCATTTTCTGCGCGGGGCCGCACAAATGCTGGACGCCGAAGCCCAGCCGCTTGTCACCCAGTTGGGTCGTCTGCCCGAAAGCCGGTTGTTGCTGATGGCGGGCCTGATGCTGGCCGACAAGACGGCAGCGGTCGAGGATGAAAACCGCGCGCTCAAGGCCCAGATCGCAAGCACGACTGGTCGCGAAAACGGCGACCGCGATCGTGTCGAGGTTCCGGTCATCCCGCGCCAGATCGTCGACAACATGGCAGAAATCGCAGCCCGCGCAGAAGCTTTGGCTGCGCGCGTCGAAGAAAGACTTGTCTTTTGACCAGACGGTGGCGGCTGAGCCTGCTTGTATTGGCAGGGTCAGCCACGGCCGCATCGGCGCAGATCGAGGTCGTGACACACCGCTATCTGTGTGATCGTGGGGTCGTGATCAACGTGACCTATGTCAATGGCGACCCCGAGGCGATTGTCGTGCTCTTCGCCGAAGGCCGCCAGATCACGCTTTACCTCGAGAGATCCGCTTCAGGCGCACGTTATGGCTGGCCATCAGACGGGTCGAACTATGTCTGGTGGTCAAAGGGCGATGGCGCCACATTGCTCTGGCGCGACGGATCGGATCAGACCGAGACTGTTCTGGTCGGGAACTGCGTGGCCCAACCCTGAGCCACGCCGGCGCGTCCCAAGGTTCACGCGTTCGCAGCGCGGATCTGTTCGGCGGCATCCTTGTTGTAGGCAACCCCCTTGGACTCAAAAAGGGCGTCCAGTTCCCCCGACAGGGTCATTTCGGTGACGATGTCGCATCCGCCCACAAACTCGCCCTTAACGTAAAGCTGCGGGATCGTCGGCCAGTCGGCATAGTCCTTGATGCCCTGACGAATCTCGGCGTCCTGCAACACGTCCACATCAACATATTCGATGCCCATGAAGTTCAGGACACCCGCGACGCGGCTGGAAAAGCCGCAGCCGGGCATCATCTTGCTGCCCTTCATGTAAAGGACGACGTCGTTCTTGGTCACAGTATCGTGGATGCGGTCATGTGCGGTCATGGGTGCGGTTCCTAACGGTTAATCCGGGGCCTTGGTGGTCAAGGCCAGTGCATGCAATGCGCCATGCGGGCCGTCCATCTTGCCTTTCAGGCTGGCATAGACCGCGCGCTGCTGCTGGACGCGGTTCATGCCCTTGAAGCTTTCGTCGATGACTTCGGCCGCGAAATGCGTGCCATCGTCGCCCTGCACGGTGATGCGCGCCTTGGGAAAGGCGGCACGGATCAGAGCTTCGATATCATGGGCGTCGATGGACATGGGCGGTCCTTGTTCTGTCTGGGCGAAATGTAAGCGCGGGGCAGGGGGCCTGCAAGGGGACAAAGCAACTGGCGCAAAGGCGGCGCGCCGGGCGCAAGTTCATCCGACAGACGCGGCAAAAGCCCCGCGATAAAGCGCCGAAAGATCGGTCAGCGGCGCTGTCGATGGCCCAAGCCGAATATCGGCGCCGCCAAAAGACCCAGCAACAGTCACCTGAACCCCAACTTTGTCCGCAGCCGCGCGTATCCCCGCGACCGCCTCTGGCGCGCAGGCGATCAGGTAGCGGGCCTGATCCTCGCCATAAAGAGTTGGGGTGTCATTGGCCGTCAGTGTCAATCCGATGCCCGCACCTTCGGCCATCTTGAACGCCGCAAGCGCCAGACCGCCATCGCCAAGGTCGGTGCAAGCGCGGATATGGGCACGACCAGCCATGATCAGGGCGGCCGACGCCAATTCGGCGGCAAGATCGACGGGCGGCGCATCGCCGTCCTCGATCCCGAATGCTTCGGCCAGCAGCGCCGATTGACCAAGGTGCCCTCGGGTCGTGCCGACCACCAGCGCGACATCGCCGGGATGTGGTTGGCCCATGATGCAGGCCGTCGCATCCGCGATCAGCCCGACCGCTCCGATCGTCGGGGTGGGCAAGATCGGCTGGCCGTCGGTTTCGTTGTAAAGGCTGACATTGCCCGACACGATGGGCATATCCAAAGCACGAACTGCTTCACCTATGCCTTTGATTGCGCTGACGAGTTGCCCCATGATGACGGGCTTTTCAGGATTTCCGAAATTCAGGTTGTCGGTCGTGGCCAAGGGGCGCGCGCCGACGGCGATCAGGTTGCGATAGGCTTCGGCCACCGCCTGTTTGCCGCCTTCGAACGGGTTGGCTTTCACATAACGCGGCGTGACATGCGACGTGAAGGCCAACGCTTTCGTCGTCCCATGCATCCGGACAATCCCCGCGCCATGGCCCGGCGGCAGGACGGTGTCGGCACCGACCTCGCTGTCATACTGCTCCCACACCCAGGCCTTGTGGGCGTAAGTCGGGCTGCCAATCAGCGCGCGCAAGGCGTCCATCGGATCAATGGCGGGCACAGGGCCCAAGGGCGCTGCGGGGGGCGTCTCTACCCACGGTCTGTCATATTCCGGCGCGCTGGAGGATAGCTTCGACAACGGAAGGTCGGCTTTCACCTCATTGCCATGCAGGATCAGAAATCGGTCCTCGGCGATCGTTTCGCCGACGATGGCGAAATCGAGGTCCCATTTGACAAAGATCGCCCGCGCCACGTCCTCAAGTTCCGGACGCAGCACCATCAGCATGCGCTCCTGGGATTCCGACAGCATCATTTCATAGGCAGTCATGTTCGATTCGCGCTGCGGCACATCATCGAGTTGCAGCCAGATCCCGAGGCCCCCCTTGTCGCCCATTTCGACCGCCGAACAGGTAAGACCCGCCGCCCCCATGTCCTGGATCGAGATGACCGCACCGGTCTGCATCAGTTCCAGGCACGCCTCAAGCAGGCGCTTTTCGGTGAATGGGTCGCCGACCTGCACCGTCGGGCGTTTGTCCTCGATGGTGTCGTCAAACTCGGCGGACGCCATGGTGGCCCCGCCAACGCCGTCGCGACCTGTTTTCGCGCCCAGATAAACGACCGGCATCCCCACGCCGCTGGCCACCGAATAGAAAATCTTGTCGGCATCCGCCAAACCGGCAGCAAAGGCGTTGACCAGACAGTTGCCGTTATAGCTGCGGTGAAAGCGCACCTCGCCCCCCACCGTCGGCACGCCGAACGCATTGCCATAGCCGCCCACTCCGGCCACGACTCCCTTGACCAGATGCTTGGTCTTGGGGTGTTCCGGCAGCCCGAACGACAGTGAGTTCATCGCCGCGATGGGCCTTGCGCCCATGGTGAAGACGTCGCGCAGAATACCTCCAACACCCGTCGCAGCACCTTGATAAGGCTCAATATAGCTGGGGTGGTTGTGGCTTTCCATCTTGAAGATGACCGCCTGCCCATCGCCGATATCGACGACGCCTGCATTTTCGCCCGGACCGCAGATCACTTGCGGCCCCGTGGTCGGCAAAGTGCGCAGCCATTTCTTGGAGGATTTGTAGGAACAATGTTCGTTCCACATCGCCGAAAAGATGCCAAGCTCGGTGAATGTCGGCACGCGCCCGATGATCTCCAGCAGGCGGGCATATTCATCCGGCTTCAGACCATGGGCGGCGATAAGTTCGGGCGTGATCGCGGGGTCGGACATCTGGGCCTCGGGGCTGGGCGCGGGGATGCCTTGCGTCATAGGCGATAGGGCGCGCAAGGGAAAGCCGCCCTTGGCCGGTTTTTCCCGCTGGTCGCAAATGGCGCAAGTGCGTGTCGCTTTTGGCGCGCAAGCGCCGCAATCATCAGGGGTCAGCCACGCCGCAAACGTCATAAGATGCGCAAAGACATGCGGAGGCACAGGCGATGGGCGATATGGATGTGGCGGGCTCGGGGCGTCGTGCACGCGGTGGCGGCGGATCGGCGCGGCGTGCGGAACGCACCGCGGTTAGTCTGGAAACCGCAAAGTTCATCCAGCGCAACATTCCGAATTTTGAGATTCTGAACGAAGAAGCGTTACAGATCATCGAATGGAACGCCGACACGGTGCTGGAAGAGATTGGCGTGAATTTCGTCGAGAACCCTGCCGCACTGGACCTGTGGCGGGCGGCGGGTGCCGATGTCAAAGGCGAACGGGTCCACATCCCGCGCGGTCTGGCCCGCAAGTTGTGTGGGACGGCACCATCGAATTTCACCCAATACGCCCGCAACCCCGAGCGCAACGTCGACATCGGCGGGCGCAATCTGGTGCTGGCCCCTGTCTATGGCCCCCCCTTTGTCCGCGACGTGGCAGGCGGGCGGCGCTATGCGACCATCCACGACTTCCAGCAATTCGTGCGGCTGGGATATATGTCGAAATGGTTGCACCATTCTGGCGGGACGGTTTGCGAGCCGACAGATGTGCCTGTCAACAAGCGCCATCTCGACATGCTGCACGCCCATCTGACGCTGAGCGACAAGCCCTATATGGGGTCGGTCACCGAGCCCAGCCGCGCCGAGGATTCGGTCGCGATGTCCAAGATTTTGTTCGGCGATGATTTCGTCGATCAGAACACGGTGATGACCAGCCTGATCAACATCAACTCGCCCATGACATTCGACGGCATCATGATGGGCGCGCTGGAAGTTTATGCCCGCGCCAATCAGGCCACCATCATCAGCCCGTTCATCGTCGGTGGTGCCATGGCGCCGGTCACGGTCGCGGGCACGCTGACCCAAGTGATGGCCGAAGTGCTGGCTGGTGTCGCTTATTCGCAGCTTGTCCGCCCGGGTGCGCCGGTGATCGCGGGGGCGTTCGTCACCTCGATCGACATGAATTCGGGTGCGCCCACCTTTGGCACCCCCGAGGCTGCGCACATCACCTATGGCGCGGGGCAACTGGTGCGCCGCCTTGGGCTGCCTTACCGGTCCGGCGGGTCGTTCTGCGGATCGAAACTGCCCGATGCACAGGCGGCCTATGAAACCGCAAACAGCCTGAACATGGCACTGCTGGCGGGCGTGAACTTCATGCTGCATGCCTGCGGCTGGCTCGAAGGCGGGCTGGTCAGTTCCTACGAGAAATTCGTCATGGATGCCGATCAGCTGGGCACGCTGCACCATCTTGCGCAGGGCGTGATCATGGACACCAACGGTCAAGCCATGGACGCCATCCGCGAAGTCGGCCCGGGTGGGCATTTCCTTGGCTGCGAACACACCCAGGCGAATTTCAAATCGGCCTTCTGGCGGTCGGACCTCTTCGACTACAAACCGTTCGAGACATGGGCCGAAGAAGGCGCGCGCGACACGCAGTCACTGGCCGAAGTGCGGGTCAAGAAGATGCTCGGCGACTATCAGCAGCCCCATTTGGACGAA
>JBKJVF010000133.1:0-4089 GCA_046589965.1 Paracoccaceae bacterium | reverse complement strand
GTCGGCGGTCTTCATCTTGATGTCGGTCAGCACGATATAGGGATGCACCAACACGGCGCGCATCGCTTCGGTGTCGGTGACCATGTGATGCGAGATATAACCACGGTCAAAGGACATGCCATCGACGACAATCAGTTCGGTTTTTGGCCCCAGCCCGAAATCGGTCGAGATGACGCCCTGCGCGCCCACACGGTGGAACGCCTCGGCCACCAGATCACCCAGTTCGGCACCCGATGCGGAAATGCGGGCCACGGCGGATAAGGTGGCCTTGTCGGCAATGGGTTTTGCAGCCGCGCGCAGGGCCACGGTCACCGCGGCCACGGCCTTTTCGATGCCGCGGCAAAGTTCAACCGCCTTGGCACCCTTTTCGATCATCCCCGCACCCAACTGGATCATCCCGTTGGCCAGCACGATCGAGGTGGTGGTGCCGTCGCCCGCCACGTCATTGGTTTGCATCGACACCTCACGCACAACCTGCGCGCCCATATTCTCGAACCGGTCGAAGAGCTCGATTTCCGAGGCAATGGACACGCCATCCCGGCTGATCAGCGGCGTGCCAATGGGCCGGTCGATCATTGCGTTCATGCCTTGCGGCCCAAGCGTGCTTTCGATGGTCGCGGCCAGTTTCTGCACGCCCCGTGCAAGGGCGGCGCGGGCTTCGTTGCCGTGGATGATGATCTTGGGCATGGTCTCTCCTTCGGCCGGGGCCGGATTGATTAGGGTTTGGCCCTGCAAAGGGTCAGCCGCAGTGTTCGGCCTGCGTTAAGGTGGGTAGGGCGGGCGGGAAACTGGCAAGCACCCCGGAGGCGTCAAGTTCTTGATATCGGCTGGTTTTCAGCCCTCGGCACAGCGAGCCGGAAAACTCCATATTGATGCGGACCGACCGTAGCAGGCCCATGTATTCGGAAAAGCCCGCTACGGTCAGCGGCGCGCGCTGATAGGTGGTCAGCGCCAGATCGCCGAGAATGCCCTTGGTCTGGGCAAGTTCTAGATACCGGACCTTGGCGCGTTCGGACGGCCCAAGGTTTGTGGCCTTCAGTGCCGCAAGCGGCAGCGCGACAATGTCGGCGACGCTCAGGCCCTGCGCCTGCAAACCCTTGATGACCACTTCCTGGCGGCGCTGGAACGCTTTGACATCGAACTTTTCACGCAGTGCTTTCAGGTCCTCGCCCTTGGTCAACTCGTTAAAAACATCGGAAAAGAAGCCGCCCGCGTTGACAACGGTGTTCATCTCTTCGGCGGACATGTGGTCTTGCAACCGCACGTCGGACCGCTTGACCCAAGGCAGCGCATCGATGTTGGACTTGATGTCCTGCGCCATCAGAAAGGCGAAATTGGGCGAACACCAATAGGTCGGCAGGCGGAAGGCGACGCTGACGCCGCCTTCGCCGTCCACCGCCACCTCTTCGACAAAGCCCATGTCGGTGATCGGCTCGTCAAGCTCGGGGTCGTTCACCAGATCAAGGGCTGCCCAGACCTGATCCAGCCGCGAGGCTGTGTCGGGCAGGGGTGTTTGAGGGGCGGTGCGCATGATCTATTCTGCCGCGATCATGATCGGCTGGGTGCGCAGTTCGGCTTTGCGCTTGGCCACGTCAATCCCGTAGAGTCTTGCCGCATTCAGGCCGAGGATCTTTTCCTTGATCTCGTCTGTCAGCTGCACGCCGCCACGTTCCGCCGAGATATCTTCGGGGATCTGGAACGCCCACAGGCTTTCGACCAGCCATTTCGGTGTCCAGATGGCATAGTCCGAACCGAACAGGATCTTTTCCGGCCCGATCCACCACAGCAGTTCTGCGATGACCTCGGCAAAATAGCGCGGGCGGGAGTGGATGAACGGCAGCGCCACTGCAAGGCCACCGTAGACGTTGGTTTCCTGTGTCGCGATCCAGCAGAAATCGTCCAGGCGTGGCAGGCCGCAATGCTCGACGATCCAGTTCAGGTTCTGGAAGTCGGTCGCGGCATGGTCTACGTCATGCACATCAAACGCATCCTTGTTGAGCGGGATGATCGTCGGGCCCTTGTGAACATGGATGTTCTTGATGCCCAGCTTGTCGCACAGCTCGAAGCATTTGTAGGCCGCCGGATCGTCCAGCCGCCAGCCTTTGGATTCCCCGTTCCATTCGGCCGTGTACATCTTCACGCCCTTGATGTCGTAGGTTTCCTTCATCCAGTGAATGTATTCCAACGCCTTTCCGCCATCGCGCGGATCGAATGCGCCGTTGACGATGAACCGGTTTGGATACTTCTTGGCCACGCTTGCGTTGCGCTCGATCGTGTTGAAACCGTTCTTGTAAAAGTCCTTCAGATAGGTCGAATTCAGGATCGCCATATCGTCGGGACCGTCGATGAACAGATCCTTGTACAGATCGGCTTCGGTGTATTTTTCAAACTTCGCCTTCGCCCAAAGCTGCTCTTTTGGCGACAGGTTGGTGTGATAGGCATAGAAGCATTCGATGAACTGCTTGCCGTGGATGTTGGCCTGATTTTCCGGACTGCCGTCCCAGAAGTGGGTGTGGCCGTCCAGAACGAAGATCTCTTTGCCTTCTGGGGTGATGAACATGGACGAGACTTTCTGATAAATTGGGGGGCGGCACCGGTGGAGACCGGTGCCGGAGATCAGCTCAGATGAATTCCAGCATCTCGTTCATGTCGCCGTACAGGATGATGGTGTTGTCATCCGCCCGGACCATGCGACCGTAGTGGGTGGAGGAGTTGGCCTCGAAAATCTCGGCGGTCATCTCGCGACCAAGATATTCGCCGATCTCATCCATCTTGAAGATCATCTTGCCGCTGCCATCGATCCGGATCAGCGCCGGATTGTAGGTGACGGTGATGCCGGGTTTGGTTTCCATGAATTCGGCGATGGCGCGTGCCTCGACCGAGTCGCTCATGGTGACGCCGCACTGATGCGAGACGGTCTTTTCAAAGGTGATGTCTTTCATCGCCTTGAAGATGTTGGCATGCGAATTGTCGCGGGCTACATTTGACATGGGATGTCCTTTCCGGTTCAGCGGGACAGGTTGATTTCGCCGAGGATCTTGGCAAAGCGCTCTTGCGAGACGGCGCACGCTTCGTCGAAGGAGATCGGCTTGGAATGCGGCATCGACCAGATCGGCTGCAGCAGTTTGGCGGCCTTGTCGGCCAAGGCGGCGTGCTTTTTGACCCAGCCTTGGAACAGCTTCTGATTGGCAGAGGCGTATTTCTCGTCGTTCACCAGCATGTGGATCAGGTCGATGGTGTTGGCGAGGTTGCGTTCATAATCGCCCTCGGCAGAGGTGATGACCGATGGCGTCATGAAATCGTTGTTGGCAGATGCCGCTTGCATCAAGAAGCCTGACCGGAAGAGTTCGCCCACCAAGGGCTCGAAAACCAAGTTGATGGCAAAGTACTGCTCCATGTAGTCGGACGACCCCATGATGGTCTCGACGCATTCGCGCACGCCTTGCCACATGGGGTTTTCCAGCCAGGCCTTCTTGCCCGCCTCGTCATCCCAGCCGGCGATGTCCATGCCGATCTCTGCCAGATACAGCGTGATGTCTTGCGACAGGCGCAGTTTGTAGCTGGAATTGGTCAACGTGGCGTTGTTGATCATCTGGGTGTAGCCATAGCGCTGCGCCTGCATCAGGCTGGTGCCAAGGCCGAATTCGGCGTGCTTCCAGGCGCCAAGCTGCACTTGCAGGATTTTGCCCCAGGCGGCGGTGAAAGCGGTATGCGCGCCTGCCTTGCGGCCGTTGTTGATGACCGACTGGATCATGATCTCGATCCGCGACTGGCGCTGATAATGCGTGCGTTCCCATTCCTGATCGGGCGCACGGAAGGCGTGCCAGTTCGAGGATTGCGCCTGCGTCGAATGTTTGCCGTACGCGCCTTTGCCGGTCGGAAACTGAATGATCCAGTCCTGGATCAGGTAGCGTTCGGGATCGGGCTGCACATCCACCGTCACATCTTCGTAATGCGAGGCGCGCTTGCCCTTGGGGTCGAAATAACGATAGCGGCGGGAATCTGAATCCGCGAATTGGGCGGCGCCTGCGGCGCCAGATCCGACGGAACTTGAGGTAGCAACCATAGTCAGTCTCCTTTGTGTGATTG
>JBKJVF010000247.1:0-2826 GCA_046589965.1 Paracoccaceae bacterium | reverse complement strand
GGGTGGGGAGCGGGGTCATGGGGGTTGGTAGCGCGGTGGAGGGGGATGGGGCAAGGGGGGGCACCGCGAATGGACCCGCGTCGTCTTGCGGATCACCTTAGGATTTAGCGCCGATGTCACGAAGCGGCCGGAATTATTCGCCTGAGGATTAGAGGCAACCCAAGCTGCGGACCGGGTTGTTTCCCACATCCACCAGCCAATCGAGAGAAGCGTGATCCAGTAAAAGATGCAAGAGATGCCGTAACCGGACACGAACCGCCTATAGGCCGGTTCATTCAAGACGTCGAAACGATCCAGAACGGCCATGCGCGATCACCTGTTTAAAGACGGGCTGAGATGCATTTCACGGCAAATTTTCAAGGTCAAAGAGACAGATATCCCCCCTCACTCCCCCGGCTGGTTCCGCCCTTTGCCCTTCACCCAGCGCCACAGATAGACCACTGGCCAGCGCAGGACGCTCATCCCTGCTGCCAGCATGACCAGGCCCCAGATCGGACCGGTGTCATAGGTGACCCAGCCGACCAGCGGGATGCCGATTGCGATCAGAACGTAAGCCGCGCGCCAGTGGTGGTCGCGACTGGGCAACATGGCGATGACGTTGGCGATGACCAGCCAGACAAGGCAGAGGACAAAGGACAGCGTCATGGCTCGGGGTCTTTCGGGATCTCGACAGGTTTGCCCATCGCTTTTTTGGCAAAATAGATCAACGGGTTGCGAAACATGCTGAGGAACGCAAGCGCGGCTGCGACACCGATCCAGACGCCATGCGTCCAGGCCAGCCAGCCGATCAGAAAGGGCGCGATGACCAACAGCGTGATGCCGGGCGCGTATTGGCGGCGCATCGGCAGCATCGCCGTCGCGGCGGCAGCCAGCACCCACAGGCACGCGGTGATGATGGCGGGGCTCATGCGGCGTGGCCCATCAGGCGGGCGGGCAGGTTGTTGGCCCAGGTCGAGATCGTGCCCGCGCCCAGGCAGACAACCATGTCGCCGGGGCGGGCCTGTTCCTTGATCAGCCGCGCAAGGTCGGCCTCGTCCTTCACCGCGCGGGCGTGGCGGTGGCCGTGTGCGATCAGCCCCGCCACCAGATCATCGCGGGACGCGCCGGGAATCGGGTCCTCGCCTGCCGCATATACGTCGGCGATGCCGACAACATCGGCCTCGTTGAAGCATGTACAGAAATCCTCGAAGAGGTTCGACAGACGGGTGTAGCGATGGGGCTGGTGGACGGCGATGACGCGGCCCTTGGTTGCCTGGCGGGCGGCGCGCAGGACGGCGGCGATCTCCACCGGGTGGTGGCCGTAATCGTCGATGATGGTGACGCCGTTCACCTCTGCCACCTTGGTAAAGCGGCGATTGACGCCGGCGAACCCTGCTAGAGCCTCGCGGATTTCGTCCTTTTTCATGCCCAGATGGCGAGCCACGGCGACCGCTGACAAAGCGTTGCTGACATTGTGATCGCCGGGCATGGGCAGAGTACAGTTTTCAATTTTCGAACCATTCCCCTCGCCCTGGAGGAGGATGTCGAAGTGCGCGATGCCATTTTCGAACCTTAAGTCCACGGCGCGCACATCGGCCTGCGCATTGAACCCAAAGGTCACGACGCGCCGGTCGGTGACCCGGCCGACCAGCGCCTGCACCTCGGGATGGTCGGTGCAGCAGACGGCCAGGCCATAAAAGGGGATGTTGGAGACGAAATCGTAGAACCCTTTGCGCAGCGCATCAAAGGTTCCCCAGTGTTCCATGTGTTCGGGGTCAATGTTGGTGACGATGGCGATAGTGGCAGGCAGGCGGTTGAAACTGCCGTCGCTTTCGTCCGCCTCGACCACCATCCATTCGCCCGCACCCGCGCGCGCGTTGGAGCCATAGGCATGGATCACCCCGCCATTGATCACGGTCGGATCAAACCCGCCCTTGTCCAGAAGCGTGGCCACCATCGTCGTGGTGGTCGTTTTGCCATGCGTGCCCGCGACCGCGATGTTGGACCGCAGGCGCATCAGTTCGGCCAGCATCTCGGCCCGGCGCACCACGGGCAGCTTGCGACGGCGGGCCTCCTCCAGTTCGGGATTGCCCTTCTTGATGGCCGATGAGACGACGACGACGGCGGCGCTGCCGATATTGGCGGCCGACTGACCTTCGAAAAAGGTGGCACCCAGTTTCACC
This sequence comes from Paracoccaceae bacterium, assembly GCA_046589965.1. Lineage (GTDB taxonomy): Bacteria > Pseudomonadota > Alphaproteobacteria > Rhodobacterales > Rhodobacteraceae > JAJNPS01. The sequence continues at coordinate 664 of JBKJVF010000247.1, read as the reverse complement.
AGCCGGTCGGTGATCTTGGACGCCTTGGCATCAGAGCCCTGCACCGAATAACCATGGGTCATTAGCACCTCGGCGATGCCCGACATGCCGATGCCGCCGATACCGACAAAGTGGATTGGCCCCAGTTCCAGAGGTAATTTGGTCGCAGCGTTCATCGTGTCTGTTCCCCTGAAAGGGCCTCTACCAGGTCGACCAGCCGGTCGGTTGCGTCAGGTCGTCCCTGCGCCAGCGCGTTGCGTGCCATCGTGGCGGCAGCACCGGGTTCTGTCAGGACCGTCGCGACTTGGCGTGACAGCGTGTCCGCGTCAAGCAGCTTTTCGGGGATCATGATTGCTGCCCCTGCGTCAACCAAGCCACGCGCATTGGCGGTCTGGTGGTCGGCAGTAGCCGCAGCATAGGGGATCAGGATCGACGGGCGACCGATGGCGGCGATATCGGCGACGGATGAAGCCCCTGCCCGGCTGATCACCAGCTGGGCCTCGGACAAACGGCGCGGCACGTCGGGGAAAAAGGGCTCGACTTCGGCAATGAGACCGGCCCCGGCATAAGCGTTGTGGACGCGCAAGCCGTCTTCGTCGCGGGCCTGATGGGCGATGCGCAGGCGGCTTTCCCCCGGCGGTCGAAGTGGTGGAACTCGCCTCCGCCACGTTTGCGCGTGGTGACA
>JBKJVF010000203.1:0-14641 GCA_046589965.1 Paracoccaceae bacterium | reverse complement strand
GCCAAACTGTTTGCGAATGTCTTCCAGCTGGCGACCGATCTCGCGCCATTGCAGGCGGTCGCTTTCCAGAAGGTCGGCAAGATCGGCGCGTTCCTTCATCAGCGCGTCGCGTTCGGTTAGCAGCGCCATTTCCTCTAGCCGCCGCAACGACCGAAGGCGCATGTTCAGGATCGCCTCGGCCTGAACATCGGTCAGTTCGCCCTCGCCTTCGGGCGGCGGGACATAGGTCTTTTCCGATGAAGCGCGGATATGGGTCCTGGCCCAGTTTTCGGCCATCAGGGCGCGCTTGGGGTCATCGTCATAGCGGATGATGTCGATCACCCGGTCAAGGTTCAGGAAGGTGATGATGAACCCTTCGAGAATCTCCAGCCGGTTGTCGATCTTTTCGATCCGGTGTTCGGACCTCCGACGCAGCACGTCACGCCGGTGATCGAGGAAGGCCCGCAGACATTCCTTCAGCGAACAGACGCGGGGCACGCGTCCATCAATCAGTACGTTCAGGTTCAGCGAGAACCGGGTTTCAAGGTCGGACGCGCGGAACAGCATTTCCATCAGCATTTCGGGTTCCACCGCACGGGAACGCGGTTCCAGAACCAGTCGGATGTCCTCGGTCGATTCGTCGCGCACATCGGCAAGCGCGGGGATCTTCTTCAGCTGGATGATTTCGGCCAGCTTTTCGATCAGGCGAGATTTCTGGACCTGATAGGGGATCTCGGTCACCACGATCTGCCACGTGCCGCGACCCAGATCCTCCACCTCCCACCGGGCGCGCAAACGGAACGACCCGCGACCCGTGCGGTAGGAGTCAAGAATGGACGCGGGCGGTTCGACCAGTACGCCCCCCGTTGGAAAATCCGGCCCGGGGATCAGCGCCACAAGGGCCGCATCATCGATCGCTGGATCGCGCAGCAATGCCTGACAGCCGTCGATCAGTTCCTCAAGATTATGGGGCGGGATGTTGGTCGCCATGCCCACAGCGATACCGGACGAGCCATTGGCCAAGAGATTGGGGAAGGCCGCCGGCATCACGACAGGTTCTTCGAGCGTCCCGTCATAGTTGGGGCGGAAGTCGACGGCGTTTTCCGTCAGCCCCTCCATCAGGGTTTCCGCGATGGCCGTCAGGCGGGCTTCGGTGTAGCGCGACGCGGCCGGATTATCGCCATCGATGTTGCCGAAATTGCCCTGCCCGTCGACCAGCGGATAACGGACGTTGAAGTCCTGGGCCAATCGCGCCATCGCGTCATAGATCGCGCTGTCCCCATGCGGGTGATAGTTGCCCATCACATCGCCCGAGATCTTGGCTGACTTGCGAAAGGCCGATGTGGCCGTCAGCCGAAGCTCGCGCATGGCAAAGAGAATCCTGCGGTGAACCGGCTTCAACCCATCGCGCGCATCGGGCAATGCGCGGTGCATGATGGTCGAAAGCGCATAGGTCAAATACCGCTCGCCGATCGCGCGGGCCAGCGGTTCGGAGATCAGCACAGGCTCTATCTTGTCGTTCTCAGGCGTGTCCACCATGGATGTTGTGTAGTGTCAGGCCCGCGATGGGTCCAGTCGCAATTCGGCAAAACCGGCGAAAAGTTTTCCACAACCCTCTCCCGTCTGGGGAGAATCATGTTATTAAACAAACCTGTGAATGGTGGGGGAGCGTGTGATGACAAAGTGGTTGGCTGGTCTGGTTTTGGGCATCTATCTGGTGTTTCAAGTGGGCGGGGATGACCCGACCAAACTGCGCCCTGGCCTGGCCAGTGCAGGCTTCGACCCGACAGTTCTAAAGCAGGTCGTTGAACCGGTCGAGACCCGGACCCTGACAGCAACCAACGAAGCGATGGCGCCCAAGGCGACGTCTTCTCTGCGCGCGCCTGCCGCTAATGCGACCGTCGCAGCAGCCAAGGTCGTGGTACCGAAATCGGATGTCGTAGCCGTTGCCTATTCGCCTGAGGCCACCCCCGTACAACCGCTGCGTCAGCCCGAAAAGGTCTTTACTTTGTCGGTGCTGCCCGGTCAGGAAAATGCACCTGCCGTGACCGAGGCTGCACCCGAAACAACCGCGACCGCGCCCGACGCGCAGGTCTGGTATGTCACCGGCCGGTCCGTGAACGTGCGGCTGGACCCGTCGACCGACGCACCCATCGTCGGCAAGCTCAGCCGTGGCGATGCGGCCCTTATGCTGGCCGACAACGGCGCGGGCTGGGCGATGGTGACAGTCGAAGGCGACGGCGTATCGGGCTATGTCTCGATGGATTTCTTGTCGCCCGAAGCACCCTGAACGTTTGCGCCGCAGCGCCCGGTCCTCTAAGGGTGGGCGACAACGAGGGACGGCGCCATGACACAAAAAACGATCCTGATTACAGGATGCTCGTCGGGCATCGGTCTGGATGCGGCACGAACGCTGCAGGCGCGGGGTTGGCGGGTCTTTGCGACCTGCCGCAAGGCGCAGGATTGCGAACGGCTGGTCGCCGAGGGTCTGGAAAGCCTTGTGCTGGACTACGCCGACGAGGCCAGCATCGAGGCGGCCCTGACCGAGGTTCTGACGCGGACCGGTGGCACGCTAGACGCCCTGTTCAACAATGGCGCGCATGCCTGCCCGGGGGCGGTCGAGGACCTGCCCCGCGCCGCCCTGCGCGAGATTTTCGAGGTCAACCTTTTTGGCTATCATGACCTGACAAGGCGCGTGATCCCCGTCATGCGGGCGCAAGGCGGTGGGCGGATCATCAACTGTTCGTCCGTTCTTGGTCTGGTGGGAATGACCTGGCGGGGGGCCTATGTCGCAACGAAATTCGCGATGGAGGGCCTGACGGACGTCATGCGGCTGGAAATGCGCGGCACCGGCGTCGACATCGTACTGATCGAACCAGGACCGATCACCACGCGCATCCGCGAAAACGCGATCCCGCATTTCGAGAAATGGATCGACTGGGAACATTCGGCACGCCGCGACCAGTATGCCGCATTGCGTCACAGGCTCTATTCCAACTCTGGCCCGGACACGTTCGAGCTGCCGCCAAGTGCGGTCACGGCCAAACTGATCCACGCGCTGGAAAGCCGGCGCCCACGCCCGCGCTATTTCGTCACCACCCCGACCTATATCAGCAATGTCATTCGGCGTGTCCTGCCGACGCGCGCCCTTGACTGGGTGCTGGCGCGGAACTGATCCCGCTCGCCTTTTGCCGAACCGCCGCTAGATTGCCTCCAGATCATAAGAAAGGCGACACATGCTTCGATCCGATCCCCTGTTCTGGCTGGCCATCGCCGGTTGCCTTGTCGTGCTGGTCATCCTGATGATCGGCATTGGCGGGTTCGCCAAGGGGGGCGATTTCAACCGCAAGCATGCCAACCGCCTGATGCGATACCGCATTGCAGCACAAGCCGTGGCGGTCCTGATCATTGTCGCATTCGCCTGGCTACGCAGCACCTGAAGGGGGCATCATGGTCGTTCTGTCGAAAATCTACACCAAGACCGGCGATGCCGGAGAAACCGCGCTTGGCAACGGCGCGCGGGTCGCCAAGCATTCGGTCCGCGTCAGCGCCTATGGGACGGTCGATGAAACCAATGCGACCGTGGGCCTTGCGCGCCAGCATGCCACCGGTGACATCGACGCAGCCCTGATGCGGATATCGAACGATCTCTTTGACCTTGGCGCCGACCTCTGCACGCCGGACCGGCACCTGGATGCAGGACTGTCCTACACCCCCCTTCGCATGATCGAAAGCCAGGTGCTGCGTCTGGAGGCCGAGATTGATGCGATGAATGATCGCCTGACGCCCCTGCGCAGCTTTATCCTGCCGGGGGGAACCGCTCTGGCCGCCCAGCTACACCTCTGCCGCACCGTCTGCCGGCGGGCCGAACGTCTGGTGGTGGAAACTGCCACGATGGAGGATGTGAACCCCGACGCGGTAAAGTACCTCAACCGCCTCAGCGACTGGTTCTTTGTGGCAGGGCGGATCGCCAACAATGATGGCAAAGACGACGTGCTGTGGGTCCCGGGTCTGACACGTTAGACGACGCGACCTTGGTCAGCGCCACCAACGCGAAACGCGACGTCGCGCCTCGGGTTTCGGTCGTATTTGATCTGTCACTTGGGGGCATAAGGCAGTATTCAGCCGACCAGATAGCTTGACCGGGGCAATTGTCCCCATGGATGGAGACCTGCGCTGATGAAGGTTCTGGTGCCTGTCAAACGTGTGATCGATTATAACGTGAAGGTTCGCGTCAAGGCGGATGGCACAGGCGTCGATCTGGCCAATGTGAAGATGTCGATGAACCCCTTTGACGAGATCGCTGTCGAAGAGGCGATCCGTCTGCGCGAAAAGGGCATCGTGACCGAGGTGATCGTCGTGTCCATCGGCGTCAAGCAGGCGCAAGAGACCTTGCGCACGGGTCTGGCGATGGGGGCGGATCGTGCGATCCTGATCGAAGCCACCGACAACGTGCATACCGACATCGAACCCTTGGCCGTCGCGAAACTGTTGGCGGCAGTCGTAAAGGAAGAAGGTCCGGGCCTTGTCCTGTGTGGCAAACAGGCGATCGACAATGACATGAACGCGACCGGTCAGATGCTGTCGGCACTGCTGGGTTGGTCGCAAGGCACTTTTGCATCAGAAATCGCCATTGCGGGCGACACCGCCACGATCATGCGCGAAGTCGATGGCGGGTTGCAGACGATCAGCCTGAAAATGCCCGCGATCATCACCGTCGATCTGCGCCTGAACGAGCCACGATATGCCAGTCTGCCCAACATCATGAAGGCCAAGACCAAGCCCATGGCAATGAAGACCCCTGCCGATTACGGCGTGGATGTTGCGCCGCGCCTGGCCGTGATCAGGACGGTGGAACCGGCTGGTCGCAAGGCGGGCGTCAAGGTGGCGTCTGTGGACGAACTCATCGCGAAACTGCGCGACGAAGCGGGGGTGATCTAAGATGGCCGTTCTTCTTTTGGCAGATGTGGTGATGGGGCAATTGGCGACCGATCAGGTGGCCAAGACGCTGACGGCGGTCAAGGCTCTCGGGCCGGTGACGGTGCTGGTCGCAGGCATGGGCGGCGATGCGGCCGCCGCCGAAGCCGCGACGCTGGACGGTGTCGCCAAGGTGCTGTTCGCAGGTGATCACGTCTATTGCCACGGCATGTCGGAACCGACAGCGGCGCTGATCGTGTCGCTGGCGGGCGACTACAGCCACATCGTTGCACCCTCGGGGGCATTTTCCAAAAGCGTGCTGCCGCGTGTGGCCGCGATGCTGGACGTGATGGTGATTTCCGAAGTGCTGGCCGTGATCGCCGCGGACACCTTTGATCGCCCGATCTATGCGGGCAATGCGATCCAGACGGTCAAATCCGCGGACGCGACAAAGGTCATGACGATCCGTACCGCGACGTTTGATGCGGCGGGCACGGGTGGTGCTGCCCCGGTCGAGACGCTTGCCACGGCAGCCGATGGCAGCCTTTCGACATGGGTTGAGGACAAGGTTGCCTCCAGCGACCGCCCCGAACTGACCAGTGCGGGCATCGTCGTATCGGGCGGGCGCGGCGTCGGATCGAAGGAAAGCTTCGATTTGATCGAGGGGCTGGCGGACAAGCTGAATGCCGCCGTGGGCGCATCCCGCGCGGCCGTCGACAGCGGCTATGCCCCGAACGACTGGCAGGTCGGGCAGACCGGCAAGGTCGTGGCGCCGGATCTTTATGTCGCGGTCGGCATCAGTGGCGCGATCCAGCATCTGGCCGGGATGAAGGACAGCAAGATCATTGTCGCCATCAACAAGGACGAAGAGGCGCCGATTTTCCAGGTCGCCGATTACGGGCTGGTGGGAGATCTGTTCACGATTATTCCGGAGCTGACCAAAAAGCTGTAAAGCAGCCCGGATCGACCCGCAAACGGCGCGCGATGGCGCGCCGTTTTCATATCCGCCCCCGATTACATTAGCGCGTCGAGGACCGGGGCCAGTCCTGCCGCCACTTCGCGATGCGCAACAGGCCCCGGCATTGCGCGCGCCAAGGGCGCCTCCAGCGGGGCAAAGGCCATGCCCTCCACCCCTTTGGCCTGAGCCAGCGGGCTTAACACGACCTCGACATATCCCGCAATTTTGCTGCGGATCGCGGCGATCATATCTGCATCGACAAGCATGGGCTCTGCGGTCAGATCGGCCCGGGTCTGGCGGACGGGCGGGGGCTGATCGCCGATCCACACAAGAACGACCGGCACCGAAATCGTCGCCAGCAAGTCTTGCATCCTTTCAACCCAAACCTCGCGCAATTCGCGCGCGACAAGTTCGAACCGCTCGCGCCCGGCGCGCTGCAAAGCCTCCAACAGATGGCGTGTAAACGAAAAATCGGTGAAGTCGGTGTTGCGATAAAGCGCCCGCAAAGCCGAGGTCGCGCCGATGAACCGGTCATTGCGGCGCGGGTGCACGGCATAAAAGCGATTCGACAGGTTCTGCGCGCCCAGCACCTGCACGATCACTGCACGCGCCCGGTTGGCTGTCGCCATTACCCCGGGGTCTTGCGCGAACACCCCGGCCCCCGCATTCGGGCAACCGAGATTGACCACCGGCAGACCCAGCCATTCCTGCAACAGGTCAGGATAGGGGGTCGGCACGAACCGACCATAGGTTTCGCTGCCCCCCAGGACGGCGACATAGTCCTGACCCGTGTCGCGACGCGGACCCCGAAAGGTCAGCCGCGATCCGCCATACTGGCACGGAAAATAGTCAAGCGCCCCCGCGCCCTGGAAAGCATACGCCATCCTGCAAACCCCACATCATCACTCACCCAAGGACGACCTTGGACGGACGACCTTTCCAATCCGCTAAAGTCGGCATTTGAGGCAGGTTGAACGCAAATGCCCGCGCCCTGCCCATCTTGCGCCCCGCGCTGGCCCGGGCCTATGGTGCGGCTGCAGCAAAGGGGCGGACAGATGGGCATCCAATTGGTGGGGATCGTTGGCGCAGGCCAGATGGGCAACGGCATCGCGCATGTCTTTGCGCTGGCGGGCTATGACGTGCTGATGACCGACATCGCGCAAGATAGCCTCGACAAGGCGCTGGCCCTGATCGACCGCAACATTGAACGCCAGGTAGCGCGTGGCAAAATCCCGCCCGTGGCCAAGACGGCGGCGATGGAACGGATCAAGACGACGCTGCGGTTGGCTGATCTTGGCCAGTGCGATCTGATCATCGAAGCCGCGACCGAACGCGAAACGGTAAAGACGGCGATCTTCGAGGACCTTTTGCCGCATCTGAAGCCCTCGACGATCCTGACATCGAACACCTCATCGATTTCCATCACGCGGCTGGCCAGCCGCACCGACCGGCCTGAAAAGTTCATGGGCTTTCATTTCATGAACCCGGTGCCGGTGATGCAACTGGTCGAACTGATCCGTGGCATCGCGACAGACCAGGAGACGTGGGAAAGTCTGCACGAGGTGGTGCGGAAACTGGGCAAGACAGCGTCAAGCTCCGAGGATTTTCCTGCCTTCATCGTCAACCGCATCCTGATGCCGATGATCAACGAGGCGGTCTATGCACTGTACGAAGGCGTCGGCTCGGTCACCGCGCTGGACACCGCAATGAAGCTCGGCGCGCACCATCCGATGGGGCCGCTGGAACTGGCCGATTTCATCGGATTGGACACCTGCCTGTCGATCATGAACGTGTTGCATGACGGGCTGGCGGATACCAAGTACCGGCCCTGTCCCTTGCTGACGAAGTATGTGGAGGCGGGGTGGCTGGGGCGGAAGACGCAGCGGGGGTTTTACGACTACCGGGGCGAAGTGCCGGTGCCGACGCGGTGAAATTTGCAAGTTACGGCTTAAAGAAGCCAAACTGCGTGTAGGCAACCGCTCCAAGCAAAAGACAGGTTGTCCAAAGCACATAGTTGATTGTTGAGTTTATCCGGTCAAGTTTCGTTTCCAGCTGCTTAACCTCTGAACGAACATCCGCAATCTCTTCGCTATGTCGTTTGGAGTTTTCCCTGACAACCAAAAGCATTTCGTCGTGATCATATTGTTGTCGATCAAACGGGACCCACGCTTCACGCGCCACATCCTGGGCTAGGTCACCGGCCTTGCTCATGTCAGAATCTTTGATGCGTAAAACGGCAACTGTCGATCATCTGGTCTTCCCCAACGCCAGCGTATGCTCTCTCAACCACGCCAAGAACCCCCTCGGGTTTCCTTCCCAGTCCTTCAGCACGCTTGCCGGGATCGGCGCACCGATCACCGGGCGCTGGGGTTTGAACAAGGACCGCTTGATTTCATACAACAGCAGGCCTTGGCGCACCGTGTCGCTGACCTGATTTGCGATCTGGAACAGGCGACTGTTCTGGCCCGGAAAATAGATGGGCAGAATCGTCGCCCCCGAAGATTTGACGATCTTGTGGGTAAAGACGTTCCATTCCGCCTCGACCGCTTTGCCCCACCAACCGGGGCTCATCGCAACCTTGCCCGCCGGGAAGACGATGATAACCCCCCCGGCCTTGAGGTGCTTCATCGTCTCGTCGCGCATCTGCAGGCCCAGTTCGCGGGCATTGTCCTCATGCGGGAAGGGGACCGGTATCATGAACTGCTCGACCTCAGGGATGCCGGTCAAGAGCGAGCGGGTCAGGATCTTGAAGTCAGACCGGACGCGGTTGATCATCTCGGCCATCACCATGCCGTCGACAAGCCCCGAGGGATGGTTCGCCACCACGACCAGCGGGCCGGTCGCTGGAATCAGGGCAATCTCCTCGGGCGGGGTGTCGATCCGGATGCCCATGTGGCGGATCGCCTTGGGCCAGAATGGTGCCCCATGCGGCGCGCCTGATTTTTCGAACGCCCGGATCAGGCGCAAAAGCTGAACCTTGGCCGTCAGCCATTCGATGGCGCGGATCGAGCCGGCCTTGTAGGGATTGGCAAACGTGCCCGCATAGGACAGGCGGCGCATGTCATATTGGCGGTCCGGCACGTGACCTGGCAAGGCCTGCGGCGCAGTCAGGGTTTTCGGATGGGGCGCGTCCGACATGGGCGGCTCTACTTCCTCTCCGGTCGGGATGTCAGTGATCTTCCCCAAAACGGTTGGCTACCAGCGCCTCTAGTGCGTCCGCAAGGGGGCCTGCATCGGGACCCGACGTCACTACGTGAATAGAGGTTCCGCGCGAGGCTGCCAACATCAAAAGACCCATGATGCTGTCACCGGATACCGTCATGCCGTCCTTCGTGACGCGCGCCTGCGCGTCAAATTGCTCAACCACTTCGACGAACTTGGCCGAGGCCCGCGCATGCAGGCCCTTTTCGTTGATGATGCGCAAGTCGCGCGGCGCGGCTGTCATCAGGCACCAGCACCAAGATCAAGGCTGTTGATGTATTTGCGCCCGGCATCGAGGGCAACGGACACCGCCTCCGCGACTGGCAGATCGCGCGACTTGGCCAGTTTGATCAGCATCGGCAGGTTGGCTCCGTAAAGGATGCGCCGGTCCCCTGCTGTGCAGGCCAATAGCGACAGGTTGGACGGTGATCCACCAAACATGTCGGTCACAACAACGACACCGTCCCCGGCATCGACGTCGTCAGCGGCGACACAGATCTCTGACTGCTTGGCGGCGCGGTCATGGACATCCTCGATGGCGATGGCGCGCATGCCGGCCTGTTTTCCAACGACATGTTCAACCGCCGAGAGATATTCCCGGGCCAGCCCACCATGTGCGACGATGACGATACCGATCACGAACCGATCTTTCTGCTAGGCACCAAGTTCGCCCCTGTCGAAGCATCGCCCCGCTCCAGTTCCCGGTGGCGTTTTGACACAGTCCAGCCCGCCCCGGCCAGCACATTAGCGACATTTTCTGCAACTGCAACCGACCGATGCTGCCCCCCGGTACACCCAAATCCGATTGCCAAATAGGCTTTTCCTTCAGCAAGATGCGCCGGAAGAAGAAACAGCAGCAGGTCGATCACCTTGCGGTGGAACTCGTCATATCTCGGATCCGATTTCAGGTAGGCTGCAACTGCAGGATCGCGCCCGTCAAGCGCACGAAGATTCGGCTTCCAATGCGGGTTGCTGAGAAATCGACAGTCGAAAATCATGTCGAGGCCGCGCGGCACGCCCCGCTTGTAACTGAACGACTGCACTGACACCGCCATGCGCCCTCCCTGGGCCGGGTCAAACCAGCGTCCGATTTCGGCGCGAAGTTCGTGCTGGTTGAGGTCGGTCGTGTCGATCAGATGGTCCGCACGCACCCGGATCGCGGCCAAAAGGTCGATCTCGCGTTCCACCCCTTGAGCCGGCGTCTCGTCCGGGGCCATGGGGTGTCGCCTGCGCGTCTCTGAATAACGGTGGATCAGCACGCCGGGCGCACAGTCCAGATAGACCACATCCAGCGCCACGCGCGGATCGCGTGTCAGCCGGTCGATCAGCTCGATCAGAGCACCGGAATTGAAATCGCGGTTGCGCACATCAAGGCCAAGCGCGATGGGGCGACCGAGCGACGGTCCTTCGACAAGGCGGGGCACCAGCGACAGGGGCAGATTGTCGATTGCCTCATACCCCAGATCTTCAAGCGCGCGGATGGCGGTTGTACGGCCCGCGCCAGACGGCCCCGTGACCAGCACCAGATGATGGTCCTGAACAGGCGGGGGCGTCTTTGCCGAAGAAAGATCGCTGGTCATTGGTGCCGCCCGCCTGTGACGTAACACATGATTGAAGCGGGAAAATGGGCGCTTGGATGCCCAAAAACAAGGTCGATCACGCGACCGTTGATGCGGATGGTCCGACGGGGGGGCAGCCGCGTCACCTCGACCTTGCCCAGATCGACCACAAGGCGCACCGCGACGCTGTCCTGGATTGGGGCCGTGAGGATGCCCACAAAGCGCGCCTCGATCAGGCCACGCAGCGCGTCAGGGGCCGATGCAATGACGCCAGCATCGCCAGTTGCAAGGCGGGTCTGGTCATCAGCCACCAGCAACGCGCCAAATGCAATCAGCTGCAGCGCCAAAGCGGATTTGCCGGACCCTGCAGGCCCCATGATCAGGACGCCCGCATCGCCAATAGCCACCGTCGTGGCATGCAACAGATCGGTGTCGATGGACCCGACCACGTCGGTCACGTCACACCGGCAAGCCGACGACGAACCGCGCACCCAAGGGTTCGGACGTGAAATCGGCCTGCGTCGGGCGGATGTTTTCCGCCCAGATCACGCCACCATGCGCCTCGACGATCTGCTTGGAAATCGCGAGGCCCAGCCCCGAATGATTGCCGAAATCACCCGAGGGGCGTTCAGAATAGAACCGTTTGAAAATCTTGGTCAACGCCTGTTCCGGAATGCCCGGGCCGGTATCCTCGATCACCACAAGCACCCGGTTTTCGCGCCGCCTTGCCCAGACGCGTACCGCATCTCCGTCTTCGCAGAACGAAATGCCATTGGTGATCAGGTTCACGAACACCTGCGCCAAGCGCGCCTCCAGACCCCGGATCAGGATGGGCTCGGCGGGCAGGTCGCTGATGAAATCGACGCCTTTTTCCGCAGCTTGCTGCCCCAGATACTGGCTGAGGTTTGACAGCGTCTTCAACAAGTCAAAGGATTCCTCTTCCTCGCGCACCAGTTCGCTATCAAGCCGCGAGGCGTTGGAAATATCGCTGACCAGACGGTCGAGACGACGCACGTCATGTTCGATCACCTCCAACAGCTTTTCGCGCTGGTCGTCACGTTTGGCCAGCCGCAGCGTGCCAACGGCAGACCGCAATGATGCCAGTGGATTCTTGATTTCGTGCGCCACGTCGGCCGCGAACTGTTCGTTGGCGTCGATCCGGTCGTAAAGGGCCGCAACCATGCCGCGCATGGCAACCGAAAGGCGGCCAATCTCGTCGGGTCGCGCGGCCAGGTCGGGAATGCGCACGCGCGCCGGGGCCATCTTGCGCGCGTCGCGGTCACGGCCAAGCTCGGCCGCTGCCGCCAGATCCGACAGGGGGTTCGCGATGGTCGAGGCAAGAACGAGGCTCAGGCCGATCGACACGAAGAGCGCGATCACGAACATCTGCAGGATCTGCTCGCGTTCATTGCGCACAAGGCGGTCGATCTCTCCCGCTGCCGAGGCAAGCGCCACGACTGCCACCGGCTGGCCACCCTTGAGGATCGGGGTCGCGACCGAGAATGTCGCCCGGCCAACATCATCGCGCCCGATATTCACCGCCGTATCGCCCGTCAGCGCCTTTTGAAAGCTGTCGCGCGCCAGTGCCTCGGTGTCGACCTGTGGTTCCGGCTGGTCGCCACTTGTGATGGTGCCCGACACGGTTTCCCAAACGACATTGAGGAAATCGGTGATGACGGTGGAGCCTTCCTTTTCCAGCGCGGGGATCGTGGCGGCGACGCTGCCAACATGCCGCGCCATCAAGCGGCCCTGCAAATCGAACAGGAACAGCTCCACGCCAGTGCCCATGTCGACGGCGTCAAACTGGGTCTGCAGGCCGACGAGGCCCGGGTCCGTTGTGCCGGCTGCAGCGGCCGGAAGGCCCGCCTCCAGCGCGTCTGCGATCAGGCGCGTCTCGCGCACAAGGCCAGCCTCCCGCTGCAACACAAGGCTGTCGCGGAACGGATTGAGGAACAGGACACCCGCAACCAGCACCAGCAATGCCACCAGGTTGAAGATGATGATCTTGCGCGCGAGCGGCGAACGTCCGCGCCCGACCATGCCCAAACGTCCGCGCGGGACGCGGTTGCGAGAAGCCTCAAGGTCGGGCGACACCCAGTCTTCGCCCAGCAGCACTTCGCCGGGCTTGGGGGTCGATCGTTCCCGCGGCGCACTGCGGGGCTTGGCGGTCATTCTTCGTTGTAGCGATAGCCGATTCCATAAAGGGTTTCGATGGCCGAGAAGTCATCATCCGCCATGCGCATTTTCTTGCGAAGCCTCTTGATGTGGCTATCGATGGTCCGGTCATCGACATAAACCTGATCGTCATAGGCCACATCCATCAGCTGGTCGCGGCTTTTGACGAACCCCGGGCGCTGTGCAAGGGCCTGCAACAGCAGGAATTCGGTCACGGTCAGCGACACTTCGCGACCCTTCCAGCTGACCGAATGGCGCAACGGGTCCATCGTCAGCGAGCCGCGCTCCATCAGCTTGTTTTCTTCGGTCGTGGCAACCTCGCCTGTCGCGATCGCCTCCTGGCGACGCAGCAAGGCGCGGATACGCTCCACCAACAAACGCTGCGAGAACGGCTTTTTGACGTAGTCGTCGGCCCCCATGCGCAGGCCGAGAACCTCGTCGATCTCGTCATCCTTGGACGTCAGAAAGATGACCGGCATGCTGCTTTTCTGGCGCAGGCGCTGCAACAGGTCCATGCCGTCCATGCGCGGCATCTTGATGTCGAGCACCGCCATGTCGGGCATCCGGCGGTTGAACGCATCAAGCGCCGACTGGCCGTCATTGTAGGTCTCAACCTCAAAACCTTCGGCCTCCAGCGTCATCGCGACCGACGTCAGAATATTGCGATCATCGTCCACAAGGGCGATCCGTGACATGTGCGGTTACCTCTAAAGCTCGTGTGCCATTTTATTTTTTCCCCAATCTCGGGGCTTGCGCGAGCAGAATCAACCGAATTTCGCGAATCACCCGAAGACCGGCGAAAAAGGCGGCAAAAATAACCCTTGGCATGACAGATTTGCCGCAATGGCAGTCAGGCAAGACGATGCTTGCGCTAACGTTTGATGTGGTTGCGCTAACGCGGGCAATCAGCCCTTTTTTCGTCATAAATCATCGTGATAGACCAAAGCTGAGCGGTCAGCTCTTGGCCGCCGCAGGTCGGTTTCATCGGGTCTTCGGGTCCTGTCTGGATTGGCCATGCGCCTGCGGCAAAGGGAGGTATGAAGATGATTTATGGACGAGTGAACCCTGAACATCGCCTGGATCACCACGGGATCTCCGGCGTCGCCAATGTCTATTACAACGACGTTGAGGCCGCCCTGGTCGAAGCCGCGGTCAGCCGGGGAGAAGGACGGCTGGGTCGGGGTGGTGCGTTCCTTTGCGCGACGGGCCAATACACGGGACGGTCGCCCAAGGACAAATTTGTGGTGCGGACCCCTGATGTCGACAGCACAATCTGGTGGGAAAACAACGCAGCGATGCCGATGGACGCCTATGCGCGGCTGAAATCGGACATGCTCGCCCATATGCGGGGGCGCGATTTCTTTGTGCAGGATCTCTATGCAGGGGCCGACGCCCTGCACCGGCTGGATGTGCGCGTGGTGTCGGAACTTGCCTGGCACAGCCTGTTTGTCCGTCACCTGCTGCGCCGTCCGGCGCGCGAGGAACTGGACAGTTTCGTGCCAGACTGGACGATCATCAACTGTCCGTCTTTCAAGGCGGATCCCGCACGCCATGGCTGCCGGTCAGAGACGGTGATCGCGCTCAACTTTGCAGAAAAGACCGTGTTGATCGCCAACACCGCCTATGCCGGAGAAAACAAGAAGGCGGTTTTCACCGTCTTGAACTACCTGTTACCAGCCAAAGGCGTGATGCCGATGCATTGTTCGGCCAATCATGCGATCGGCAATCCGGTCGATGCGACGGTGTTCTTTGGTCTGTCGGGCACCGGCAAGACGACCCTTTCGGCCAGCCCCGACCGCACGCTGATCGGCGATGACGAACACGGATGGTCCGATCGCGGCATCTTCAACTT
>JBKJVF010000264.1:0-12904 GCA_046589965.1 Paracoccaceae bacterium | reverse complement strand
CAGGATGGCCTGATGCATGGTCGGCACGGCGGTGTACCAGCTCGGTCGTGCCTCTTTCATCCAGCCGAAGAATTTGAGCGCGTCAAACCCCGGCGCACACCAGACCGACGCCCCCGCAACCAGCGACGCCGAAACCGCCGCCACCAACCCGTGGATGTGGAACAAAGGCATCACATTCAGGCACCGGTCAGCGGGGCTCAGTGCCAGCGATCCCGCGATGTTGCGGGCGGATGCGGCAAGGTTCGACTGCAGCAACGGCACGATCTTGGGTCGCGACGTGGTCCCCGATGTATGCAGGATAAGGGCCGTCGCGTCCGGTCCCGGCACATCGCCTGTTGCCGGGTCAGATGCGGGGCCAGACAGGGTGAAATACCCCGCAGGCGCACCCGCCGGGACCTGCAGCCGAAGGATGGCCATGCCGCATGCCATCGCAGCTGCCAGTGCCGGGCCGTCATAGCCGGCCATGACCACCAGCGCTTTGGCTTTCAGGTCTGACAAGTAGAATGCATATTCTTCCTGCTGATACCCGGGGTTCAGCGGTGCCGTCGCCGCCGCCTGCGCAATGGTCACAAAGGCCGTGGCCATGTCCGGTCCGTTCGGCAACACGATGGCAACCCGGTCGCTTGCGCCGATGCCACACCCGCGCAGCGAGTGCGCGACTTCTGCCACAAGCGCCCTGAGGTCGCCATAGCTCAGCCAGTCGCGGCCCGGCGCCCCGATGGCCGGGGCGGTTGCATCATGGTTCGCCAAAAGCGCGGCAAGCGTCGTCGTCATGTCGTGTTGCTTTCCGGTTGCTGCCCGACGCGAACGCGACGAGGCTGGGGTGGAACAAGTTGTGATACAGATAGCCTAGAAATTCTGACATGGCGACCGCCAGACAAAAAGGACAACATGACCAGTTTCGTCATCCCCGCGCCCCTCACGCCCTTCATCCCCGTCAGCACCGGCGGCGCTTTTCCCGTTCGGCGCATTTATTGCATCGGGCGCAACTATGCCGCCCATGCCATCGAGATGGGCCATGACCCGGACCGTGAGGTGCCGTTCTTTTTCCAGAAGAACCCCGACAACCTCGATGCGTCGGGGACGTTTCCCTATCCACCGCATTCCACCGATGTGCATCACGAGGTGGAACTGGTCGTCGCGCTGAAATCGGGTGGCAGTAACATTGCCGTCGCCGAGGCGCTGGATCACGTCTGGGGCTATGCCGTGGCGCTGGACATGACGCGCCGCGATCTGCAGGACCAGGCCAAAAAGCAAAGCCGCCCGTGGGAAATCGCCAAGGCGTTCGAAAGATCCGCTCCGGTGGGGACGCTTAGACCCGTCTCGGAGGTTAGCCATCCCAGCGAGGGGCGTATCGAGCTGAAGGTCAATGGCAGCGTCAGGCAGACGGGCGATCTGAACCAGATGATCTGGAAGGTGCCGGAAATGATTGCCTTCCTGTCAGAATATTTCGAACTTCAGGCGGGCGACGTCATCATGTCCGGCACGCCGTCCGGCGTCGGGCCGGTCCAGCGCGGCGACGTGATGGAGGCGATGATCGACGGCTTGGGAGGACTGACCGTCACGGTCGTCTGACCCCCCGGCCTGCCGAGGATTGACAGAATTACCCGCCGCGCTGCCGTGATATGGCAGGTGGCCCATGCTGGGCACATGATCGGCAAAGGCAGCGGTTCGGCAAACCGGCTGCGGTGGGGCCATGAACGCCCTTCGCAAACCCCGGCTCAGCCCCGTTCCGCCCTGCAATTGTGCGTATCGCATGAAATCAGCACAAATTTCAGGCATGCGTTCGATGTCGGCTGATTGGACTGCCCCAGCGATTGCCCCTTTCAAGCCGCGCGCAACATAATTGGACGATGAGTTGGCGGCTAGGGTTCCGGTATGTCCGCAAGGGCAAGCGTCTGGTCCGAGAGTTGCCACCGGCGGGGGACGACACCCTGCAGGGTACACGGCGGGACAAAAACCCGGGAGACCTCGTAAAGCCAAGGGATTGGCGGCGCGATGGTCCGTTTATCCCATAAACCGTGAAAGGATACCGGGATGACAATCACCCGCAGACCGCTTCTTGCCGCATTGGCCGCCATCGGGGTACTTGGCCTTGCACAGCCCGCCTTGGCGCAGGCGAAAACCGATTTCAAGGTCGCCTGGTCGATCTATGTGGGCTGGATGCCCTGGGGCTATGCCAATGACGCCGGGATCGTAAAGAAATGGGCCGACAAATACGGCATCACCATCGAGGTCACGCAGTTCAACGACTATGTGGAATCGATAAATCAATACACCGCGGGTGCGTACGATGCGGTGACCCTGACCAATATGGACGGATTGTCGATCCCTGCTGCTGGCGGCATTGACACCACCGCGGTGATCGTGGGCGATTTTTCGGCTGGCAATGATGCGGTCATCCTGAAAGACGGCGCCCCCCTTGCCGACATCAAGGGGCGGTCGGTCAACCTGGTAGAGTTTTCCGTCTCGCATTACCTTTTGGCTCGCGCGCTCGACTCTGTGGGCATGTCCGAACAGGACGTGACGGTGATCAACACCGCTGATCCCGACATGGTGGGCGCGTTTCAGACCGCGGACGTGACCGCGATGGTGACTTGGAACCCGATGGTCGCGGAGATTGTGACGCTGCCGGGCGCGACGTCAGTTTTTGACAGCAGCCAGATCCCCGGCGAGATCATCGACCTGATGGTCGCCAATACCCAAGTGCTGGCCGACAACCCCGATTTCGGCAAGGCGCTGGCAGGCATCTGGTATGAAACTGCCGCCGTGATGGTTGCAGACACGCCCGAAGGGGCCGCCGCTCGCGCCGCAATGGGGGCTGCATCCGGCACCGATCAGGCGGGATTTGAGAGCCAGATGGCGGCGACCAAGCTCTTTGCCATGCCCGCCGATGCAGTGGCCTTTGTCACCTCGCCCGATCTGGCGGGGACGATGGACAAGGTGCGGACCTTCCTCTTTGACAAGGGCCTTTTGGGTTCTGGCGCGGCTACAGCCGATGTCATCGGGATCGAATTGCCGGGCGGTGTGGTGTTGGGGGATGCAACCAACATCAAGCTGCGCTTCACGGACACCTGGATGAAGATGGCGGCTGACGGCGCGCTGTAGGGTCAGGCCAAGGGCGGGTCGGAACATGCGGCTGATCAATCTGCGGCCAAACCGGGGGGGGCAGGTCGTGCTGGCCTGCCTGCCCTTCATCTTGCTGGTGCTGGCCTATGTGATCGGCTCCACCCTGCGGCTGGCCGAAAACCCCAACGACAAGTTGCTGCCCGGACTGAATTCCTTAGTCCAAAGCATTGATACACTTGCGTTTACACCCGACAAAAGATCAGGCGATTACATCCTGTGGTCCGACACCGTGGCCAGCCTGTGGCGGCTGGGGCTAGGTCTTGGGATATCGGCGCTGCTGGCGCTGGCCTTGGGCCTTTTGACCGGCATTCTGCCCGTGATGCGCGCGCTGATGTCGCCCTTCATCGCCTTCGTGTCGATGGTGCCGCCGCTGGCGCTGCTGCCGGTCCTGTTCATCGTGCTCGGTCTGGGCGAGGTCTCCAAGGTGGCTCTGATCGTCATCGGCGTTGCCCCGATCCTGATCCGCGACCTGACGCAGACCGCGATGGCCTTGCCGCGCGAGATGATCGTCAAGGCGGAGACGCTGTCCGCCTCGACCTGGCTGATCGGGCTGCGCGTCGTGCTGCCGCAAGTCCTGCCGCGGCTGATCGACAGCCTGCGCCTGCAACTGGGCCCGGCCTTCCTGTTCCTGATCGCGGCCGAAGCGATTTCTGCTGATTCCGGATTGGGTTACCGCATATTCCTCGTGCGGCGCTATCTGTCGATGGAGGTGATCTTTCCCTATGTCGCCTGGATCACCCTTTTGGCTGTGATCATGGATGTGGCATTGGCCGCCCTGCGCCGCCGCCTGTTCCCTTGGGTGGAGATGGGGCGATGACCGCATTGACCATCGACTGCGTGTGGAAAGAATACGGCGACCAGATCGTGCTGGAAAATCTGACGCTGGAGGTGGCCCCCCGGTCGTTCCTGGCGTTGGTCGGGCCATCCGGCTGCGGCAAGACGACATTCCTGCGGATGATTCTGGGCCAGGAACATCCCTCGCGCGGGCGCATTTTTCTGGATGGCGCACCATTGGCATCCGAACCCGGACCGGACCGGGGCGTGGTCTACCAGCGCTATTCGGTGTTCCCTCACTTGACAGTTCTTGGCAACGTCATGTTGGGCCCGGAACTGCAATCCAGCCGGTTTTTGGGTCGACGTCTGGGTGCCGCCCGCCGCGCGCTGGCCGACGAGGCCCGCGCCATGCTGGCCGAGGTCGGCCTTGCGGGGGCCGAGGCAAAATATCCGGCCCAGTTGTCGGGGGGCATGCAGCAGCGGCTTGCGCTGGCGCAGGCGCTGATCATGCGCCCGCGCGTGCTGCTGCTGGACGAACCCTTTGGCGCGCTCGACCCCGGTATCCGTGCGGACATTCACACCCTGATGCGCCGTCTCTGGCATGAACATCCGATGACCGTGGTCATGGTGACCCATGACATGCGCGAGGCCTTTGCGCTGGCGACACGGATCGTCGCCTTTGACCGCCCCCGCAATCGCCCCGAAGAAAGTGAACGCTACGGCGCCACCATCACCAATGACATCGCGATCTGGCCCCCTCGCGTAGCGGGACGTCAGACAATCTATGAGGCTGACATCCCACCTGTTCAGGACGACCTGAACCGCTTTGCCATCACTGCCGGGACGACCCGCACCATTCAAGGGACCCATCCATGATGCCGCACACCCCCCGCCCGCCCGCAGCAATCGCCGCTGACCGCGCGCGGTACGAGGATCACCAGCGCAAAGGCCTGACCTTTACCCCCAAATCCCCACCCACACCCAGCCCGCGCCCCGCCCCGGCACCTGTGCAAGTCTTACGGACCGAGATCATCAAGGGCGGCTGGTACACGCATCTGGCGATGCAGGCGGGTCAGGTTCTGCGCCTGCAATCGGGGGGCCTCGGCGGATCTGTGTCCCTGGCCGCATGGGCAGACAACGACCGCAGCGAACGGTTGAACCTGCCCGATACGGTCAAGGTGCAATGGACGACGGAACTCCGCAAAGGCCGGGTGCTGTTCTCCGATATGGGCCGGGTGCTGCTGTCGATCACCGAAGACAGTTCGGGCGGGCACGATGTGCTGACGGGCGGCTCTGGCCCCGTCGGCGCAGGCACACCGCATGAGCGCAACACGCGCGACAACATGATCCTTGCCGCCGCCAAGCTCGGCCTCAACCGGCGCGATCTGCCGATGCTGATGACGTTCTTTGCCCCCGTGCGCGTGGATGCAGCGGGGCGGTTTTTCTGGAACGCCACGCTGTTATCTGGCGATGACTGGGTCGACTTGCGCGCCGAAATGCCGCTGGTGCTGGCACTGTCGAACACCCGCCATCCGCTGGACCCCACAAAGGGCGATGTGCCCCCCGTCACCCTGACGCTGCAAGCCGCCATGGCCATCCCCGACGATGATCTCTGCCGCACCGCGACGGCCGAGGCGATCCGCGGCTTTGACAACAATGCAAGGGGATAACGCCATGCAGATCCATGACATTCCGGCAGAAAAGCCATGGTCCGGTATCCTGCGCAAGGGCCAGACGATCCGCATCATCGACGCCTATGGCCAGCAGGCCATCGACACCATCTTTTACAACGCACATGACCACGGCGAACGCTATTCCGCCCAGGATACGATGCGCACGCAAGGGGCGGCCTATATCACGACCGGCACCAAGGTCATGTCCAACGACGGGCGCGTGATGCTGACCGTTACCGCCGATACGTCCGGGCGGCATGATACCTGTGCGGGCTGTTGTTCGTGCGAGAGCAACACCGTGCGCTTTGGCGAAGCCACCCGCCAGCTGCACGCCTGCCGCGAGAATTTCATTCTGGAGCTGGCCCGCCATGGAATGACCAAGCGCGACATCGTGCCCAACATCAACTTTTTCATGAACGTCCCGATCAGCCCCAATGGCGCGATGACAATCGACGACGGCATATCCGCGCCCGGCGACCATGTGGAGATGCTGGCCGAGATGGACGTGCTTTGCGTCATCTCGAACTGTCCGCAGATCAACAACCCCTGCAACGGCTTTGATCCGACCCCGATCCGGGTCGAGATCAGGGACTGACGCGCATGTTCACCAAGGTTCTGGTCGCCAATCGGGGCGAAATTGCGCTGCGCATCATCCGCACATTGCGCCGCATGGATGTGGGGTCGGTGGCGGTCTGGTCGGATGCCGACCGGTTCGCGCCCCATGTGACGCTGGCCGATCAGGCGGTGCGGCTTGGGCCTGCCCCCGCGACGCAAAGCTATCTGGACATGGACGCCGTGATCGCGGCCTGCCGGGCGACAGGGGCCGACGCGGTGCATCCCGGCTATGGCTTTTTGTCGGAAAACACCACCTTTGCCGAACGTCTGGCCGCCGAGGGGATCACCTTTATCGGGCCGCGCCCCGAGCATATCCGCGCCTTTGGGCTGAAACACACCGCACGCGAGCTGGCAAAAGCGGCGGGTGTGCCGATGCTGGCGGGGTCCGGCCTCTTGCCGGACGCCGAGGCGGCGGTACAGGCGGCGGCCGGGATCGGCTATCCCGTCATGTTGAAAAGCACCGCCGGGGGCGGCGGCATCGGGATGCAGCTCTGCGAGGGCGAGGCGGCCTTGCGCCACGCATTCGCCGGTGTTCAGCGCACCGCCAGCGCCAGCTTCGGCGATGCGCGCGTCTATCTGGAACGCTTTGTCGCCGATGCCCGCCATGTCGAGGTGCAGGTCTTTGGCGATGGCAAGGGTCGGGTCGTGGCGCTTGGGGAACGCGACTGTTCCCTGCAGCGTCGCAATCAGAAGGTCATCGAGGAAACTCCCGCCCCGGACCTGCCCGACGCCGTCCGCGCCACCCTGTACAAGGCGGCAACCGACCTTTGCGGGTCGGTCAACTACCTGTCTGCCGGGACCGTGGAGTTCATCTATGACCCAGCGCGGCAGGCCGTCGCGTTTCTGGAGGTCAACACCCGCCTTCAGGTCGAACACCCGGTGACCGAGGCCGTTCTGGGCATCGACCTTGTCGAATGGATGGTGCGGATGGCGGCGGGCGAGGATGTGATCCCGCAGACCTTGCCCAAACCGCATGGGGCGGCCTTTGAGGCACGCCTTTACGCCGAGGCCCCCCACGCCGATTTCCGCCCCTCGGCCGGGCGGCTGACCGAGGTGCATTTTCCATCCGATGCGCGCGTCGACGGCTGGATCGCAACCGGTACCGAGGTAACGGCGCATTACGACCCGATGCTGGCCAAGATCATCGTGCATGGGGCCGACCGCCCCGCGGCACTGGCGAAACTGCGGGCGGCATTGGAACAGACGCGCGTGTCGGGGATCGCCACCAATCTTGACTATCTGCGCGCGATTGCGGGGTCGGATCTTCTGGCGTCGGGCAAGGTCTCCACCACCGCCCTGCGCAGCTTTGCCTTTGCGCCGCAGGGGGTGGAGGTGCTGGCCCCCGGGCCGCAAACAACCGTGCAGGACCTGCCCGGACGCCTTGGCCTGTGGCATGTGGGCGTGCCGCCGTCGGGTCCGATGGATGCTCGCAGCTTGCGCAACGCCAACCGGCTGGTCGGTAACCCACCTGACACGGCGGCGCTGGAAATGACAGTCTCCGGGCCGACTTTGCGGTTTCTGGCCCCTGTCCGGGTCGCGATTGCGGGGGCGGCCATGCGGCTGGTTCTGGATGGGGTCGCGGTGTCGGGCCCCGTGGTCGATGTGCCCGGGGGCAGCATGCTGGCCATCGGGAGCATCGACGGCCCGGGACAGCGCGCCTATCTCGCGTTTGCGGGGGGACTGGACGCGGCCGAGGTGCTCGGCTCGCGCGCCTGCTTTGCTCTGGGGCAGTTCGGGGGCCACGCGACCGGTGCCCTGAAAACCGGTGATCTAATGATGCTGGCGGGCGGAACGGTCGGCATGGTCCAGCCGCTTGAAACCACCCCCCTGACTCATGACTGGGAATTGGCTGTGCTGTACGGCCCCCACGGCGCGCCGGACTTCTTTACCGAAAACGACATATCAACCCTTTTTTCAACCGCTTACGAGGTGCACTTCAATTCGGCCCGCACCGGCGTGCGGCTGATCGGGCCAGCGCCTGTCTGGGCACGGGCAGATGGGGGCGAGGCGGGCCTGCACCCGTCGAACCTGCATGACAATGCCTATGCGATCGGGTCCATCGACTTTACCGGCGACATGCCGATCATCCTTGGGCCTGATGGCCCCAGCCTTGGCGGGTTTGTCTGCCCTGCTGTGGTGGCGGATCACGATTTGTGGAAGCTTGGCCAGTTGCGCCCCGGCGACCGCGTCAGGTTCACCCCCCTGCAGCCCAAGGGCGACCCGGTGGCGGGACCGGCGATCCACGGCGCGGGATCGCCAATTCTGTGGCAGAACGAAGGGGGCGCTGTTCCCGTCAGCTATCGGCGGCAGGGTGATGCCAACCTGCTTGTCGAATATGGCGCGATGACGCTGGACATCGAACTGCGCCTTCGGGTGCATGTATTGATGCAGGCGGTGCAGGCCGCGGGGCTGCCGGTCATCGACCTGACCCCCGGCATCCGTTCGCTGCAGCTTCACTATGATCCGTCACGGATCACCCGCACCGACCTGATCGCGGAACTGGCCCGGATCGAAGCCGCGTTGCCACCTGCAGAAAACGTCACGGTGCCCAGCCGCATCGTGCATCTGCCGCTGTCCTGGAATGACCCGCAGGCCGCACTGGCCATGCAAAAGTATCAGGACCTCGTGCGCCCGGACGCGCCCTGGTGCCCATCCAATATCGAATTCATTCGCCGGATCAACGGCCTGCCGGACGAAGATGAGGTTCGACGCATCGTCTTTGACGCGAGCTACCTCGTCATGGGTCTGGGCGATGTTTACCTTGGTGCGCCGGTCGCCACACCCGTCGATCCGCGCCACCGGCTGGTGACGACCAAATACAATCCGGCCCGCACCTGGACCCCGGAAAACGCTGTTGGCATCGGCGGGGCCTATATGTGCATCTACGGGATGGAGGGTCCGGGCGGCTATCAGCTGTTTGGCCGCACGATCCAGGTCTGGAACACCTGGAAAGCCGTCGGACCTTTTGCCGACACCCCTTGGCTCTTGCGCTTCTTTGACCAGATCCGGTTCTATCCGGTCGACGCGGGAGAACTGGCGGAGGCGCGCGAGGCCTTTCCCCACGGCGCCTACCCTGTCCGGATCGAGGACGGCACATTTCGCTGTGCGGATGAGAAACGGCGCCAGATGGCCGACAAGGACAGCATCGGCGCCTTCAAATCCACGCAAGTGGCCGCGTTCGAGGCGGAGCGTGCCAGATGGCAGGCTGCAGGCCTCGACAGCTATGTTGCCGATGACGGACCATCGGCCGAGGCGGGCCCAGTACCGCCGGGGCTGACGGGCGTCGAAAGCCCGGTGCCGGGGAATCTGTGGAAATACCTCGTCGGTCCCGGGGATCATGTGCTGCCCGGCGACACGATCGCCATCGTGGAATCGATGAAGATGGAAATAGCCGTGCAAGCCCCTGCTGGGGGTCGCATGATCGAATGCCGCGCAATACCGGGGCGGACCCTGCGCGCGGGCGATGTTCTTGCCATAATGGAGACCGACTGATGGTGCCGACAATGATGACCCTGTCAGGCCTGAAGGCGGCCTATGCTGCGGGGATGACGCCGCTGGATATGGTCAAAGAGGTGATCGCCCGCCGCGATGCGCTTATAGATCGTGCGGTCTTCATCACAGAAACCCCGGCCGACGACTTGCGCGCGGCTGCCCGTGCCCTGATGGCCGGTCCGCGCGATCTGCCGCTTTGGGGCATTCCCTTTGCGGTCAAGGACAATATCGACGTGGCGGGCCTGCCGACCACGGCGGCGTGCCCCGCCTTTGCCTATGCGCCCGGGGCTGATGCGACCGTCATCGCGCGTCTGCGCGCCGCCGGGGCCATCGTGATCGGCAAAACCAACCTCGACCAGTTCGCGACCGGCCTGAACGGGACAAGGTCGCCCCACGGCGCGCCCCGGTCGGTGTTCAATCCCGACTATGTCTCGGGCGGATCATCCTCGGGGTCAGCGGTGGCGGTGGCATCCGGATTGTGCGTCTTTGCGCTTGGCACCGACACGGCGGGGTCGGGGCGTGTGCCCGCGGCCTTCAACAACCTTGTGGGGGTGAAACCGACGCCCGGACTTGTGCCCAATACCGGTGTTGTGCCAGCCTGCCGGTCGGTCGACGTGGTAACAGTCTTTGCCGGATGCGTTGCGGACGCCGTGGCCATCCGCCGCGTGATGGACGGGCTTGACCGAAGCGATCCGTTTTCGCGCACAGCCACGCCCGTCGGCCTGCCACCCCGCCCCCGCATCGGCATCCTGACCGGGGCGGAGCGAGAATTTTACGGCAACGTTGAGGTCGCGGCCCTTTATGACGCGGCCCTCGCGCGGGCAGATGCGCTGGGTGCCACGCTTGTGCCGTTTGACTATGCGCCCTTCCGCGAGGCAGCGGCGCTGTTGTATGACGGTCCCTGGGTGGCCGAGCGTCTGGCGGCGGTGGAGGATTTCCTGACCACCAACGCCGATGACTTCGACCCCGCCGTGCGCCGCATCATCGAAGGCGCACGCCCCAAGACTGCGGTCGAGGCGTTCCGGGGCCGCTACCTGCTGGAAGAGTTGCGCCACATCGTGGCCCCGGTTTGGCAGGCGGTGGACATCTTGATGCTGCCGACCTCGCCCACCACCTACCGCGTCGACGAGATGTTGGCCGACCCGATCGTCAAGAACAGCCATTTCGGACGCTATACCAATTTTGCCAACCTTCTGGGCTATGCTGCCATCGCGGTGCCTGCGGGCTTTGGGCCATCCGGCCTGCCTGCCGGGATCACACTTGTCGGCCCGGCCTTCAGTGACGATGCGCTGGCGCCCTTTGCGGCAGCGATGCACAAGGCGGCTGATTGCGGCATGGGGCGCGACCGGGATGCGACCATTCCCGCCGCCCCCGCCCCGGAAATCCCCGATGGGATGATCCCCATCATCGTGGTCGGTGCGCATCTGACCGGCATGCCGCTCAACGGGGAACTGACCGGACCGGGTGGCGTGCTGATCGGGACGGCCACGACCGCCCCCGGCTATCGCCTTTATGCCCTGCCCGGCACGGTGCCGCCCAAACCCGGGATGGTCTATGACCCCGCGCATCAAGGGCCCGGCATCGCAGTGGAGGTCTGGGCCCTGCCCCCGGCTGCGTTCGGTGCATTTGCCGCGCGCATCCCGGCCCCCTTGGGTCTGGGCAAGGTCGCATTGGCTGACGGGCGCGCGTTTTCGGGGTTCCTGTGCGAGGCCCACGCCACAATCGGGGCCGAAGACATTACGCGCTTTGGCGGCTGGCGCGCCTATCGGGCGCAAGCGACGTGATGGTCGCGCGCCTGCAGTGTCAGAGATAGCGCTGGTCCAGTTCCCGCCCCATCTGCAGCGCAAACTTCGCCGCCGCCACCGGCAGCGCGCGACCGCGCAACTGGCACAGGTACAACTGCCCGCCCGGGACGTCGCGCGCATCAATCGGGCGCGACACTGTGGCCCCGGTCAGGCCATCTGGCGGCAGGCCGATCGGGATCTGGAAACTGATCAACTGCTCTTGCGCAGGGTAAAGGCGCAGAAATTCGAAATTGTCCGCCTCCAGCACGACATTCAGACGGATCGAGGATTTGACCAGTGCCAGGTCGATCAGATGCCGCACGCCATATTGGGCGGTAGGCAACCCGATGGGATAGGCGGCACAATCGCGCAGGCGCACGACCGGCTTGGCGGCTAACGGATGATCGCCCTGCATCAGCGCATGGATGGGTTGGCGCGCCGAAGCCAGAACCTGCACCTCGGACAGACGCACGGGCTCGAAGATCAGCGCAATATCGGCGTCATGGTCAATCAACGCTGCCTCGGCGGCAGCTCGGTCGCGCACCCGCACATCGAACGTGACGCCGGGATGATCGCGCCTGTACCGCCCGATCTCGGCGGGCAGAAAGAACGGCAACAGGGCCTGCGAACAGGCGATCGACACATGGCCGCGCCGTTCGCCCGAGAGATCGGAAATCTGGCTTTGCAGTTTGGCAAAGTCGGACGCCTGACCGCGCAGGAAATGGATCATCAACTCTCCCGCCGTCGACAGCCGCACCCCGCGCGGCAGGCGTTCAAAAACCGGCACGCCCAGTTCCGCCTCCAATGCCAACACGCGACGGTTGAGTGCGGTGGACGTCAGCCCCAACCCTTCGGCAGCGGCACGGATCGACCCCGCCCGGGCCACCGCGTCGATGAACTGAAGGGGGGTCAGCTGGCGCATGGGGTTCCCGTCCTACTGCTGCAAGATTTGCATCGCTCTGCTGCATTCTTAGCAGACGACAGCAGCAGTTCAAGGCGACAACACTGTCGCATGAGATTCGACGCTGCAGTGCGGCGTTCCACTGGCACCCCCAATAAACGGAGCTTTCGATGACCCCCCGGACCCTCTCCTCCCTGCCGTCGCTGAACCGCCGCCGTCTTTTGACCGGTGCCGCCGCACTGTCAGGGGCGGCGGCGTTGTCCTCGTTGCCCTTCGCTGCGCGCGCACAATCGAACCTGACCGTCGGCTTCATCTATGTCGGGCCAAAAGATGATTTCGGCTATAACCAGGCCCATGCCGAGGGGGCCGCCGCAGTCAAGGCGATGGCGGGCGTGACGGTGGTCGAAGAGGAAAACGTGGCTGAGACCATCGACGTGCAGAAGTCGATGGAATCGATGATCAACCTTGATGGCGCGTCGCTGCTGTTTCCGACCTCGTTTGGCTACTTTGACCCCCATGTGCTGGGTATCGCCCCG
>JBKJVF010000025.1:0-5911 GCA_046589965.1 Paracoccaceae bacterium | reverse complement strand
ACGCGATGTTGCCGTCGAGTACCACCCTTTCGCAATGGTTAGCGGCAGTTCCGTGCGACACGACGCTGACGTTTCGAGCCTAAAGATGGGCTAACCATCTGTTATCGCGGAGTTAGTAAGGTTGTCCGGATGGGCCTCATAACCTGAAGGTCACAGGTTCAAATCCTGTCCCCGCAACCATCGTCACTTGCCTCACGCCCGCAGCAGCCCTGCGGGCGTTGGCATTTGCACCGTCCTACTCGCAGAGCGACGGGATCGCGCCAAGTTCGCCATAGAGTTCAATGTCATGCCCCTCCTCACTGGGGTGAAGGACGATCTTCTCGATCAGGCCGCGCAGCAGCTCGGCCGCGTCGGCCCGTCTGTTGTCCTGGTCCAGGGCTGATGCCAGATTCGCGACTTTGCGGCGATAGATGTCGGCGAGACCGGGGTGAAAGGCGACGGGTCAAGCGCGGGGGCATCGGACAGTCGCGCTTCCAGCTCGGCACGTTCGGATTCAAGTACGTCCATCTGCGCATTCATGCTCGGATGGAACATGCCTTCCCGGATTGCCAAGATCATGTTCGCGATTTCCTTGCACACCTTCGCCAGTTTGCGCTCGAGCCCGTCACGGGCTGCCATCGCCTCTTGGCGTTCCGTCCTCATCTCCCGCTGAAATTCCGCGATGAACTCGGCGAGCGGCGCCGGCGCCATCAGCTTCTCTTTTAGCCCGGCAAGCAGGCGATCCTCTACTTCGCTCCTGAGGATACTCTTGCGATTGCTGCAGGTGCCCTTGTTCCGAGCAACCGTAGCGGCTGTCACTGATCATCGAGTATCCCGATCCGCAGCAGCCGCAGACCAGTAGCCCGGACAGCAGGTAGCGGGCCCTCCGGGCTGTCTGGACATCCGGCGCACGGCTGTTTTGTGTGCGAGCATGGAGAATGTCATCCCGGATCGCGCCCTGCAGTCTCTTCACACGCTGCCACAGCTCGTCGTCAATGATCCGCAACTGCTTGACGTCTTCGATGATCCATGACTCCGGCGAGTTAAGCCGGGCCTGGCGCTTTCCCGTCGACGGATCCTTGACGAAATGCTGGCGGTTCCAAACCAGCTTGCCGACATAGAGTTCGTTGTTCAGGATGCCGGTGCCGCGCTTCCGGTTGCCCGAGATCGTCGAGAATGACCAGGCTCGCTTCGCGTTGCCTTTGGCAGCACGGGGAGGGGGCACCCCATCGCGGTTCAGTTCGATGGCAATGGTCCGCGCGCTCTTGCCCGAGGCGAAGTCGAGAAAGATTTTGGTGATGACAGATGCTTCGTCAGGATCGATTCAACGGTCCCCGCGCGAGATAGCGCCATCAGGCAAGAGTGCGCGCACAACCCGATAGCCGTAGCTCAAGCCGCCCGCCGCTTTGCCCGCCCTGACGCGACCCTCCAGGCCACGGTGTGTCTTCTGTCTTAAATGCTTGAGAAACAGAGCCGACATCCTGCCGCCGAGGCCGATATGCATCTCGTTGATCTCGCCTTCAGATTTGGTAACTATCTTCACGCCGTGAAAGGCCATCCGTTTGAAAAGGCTTGCCACATGCAGAAGTGATCCAAAGCAAGCGTCTATGTGCTCATTTATCCTCAAAAAGTAGAAGCAAAGGCCCCAGTGCCGATGCCAGTCACACCCTCTGAAGAGCGGAGCAGGAACAGCGCGCTGATCGCTTGCTGCCTTGCAAACTCTGCCCCAGACTTTTCACCCATCACCATCAACGCCGTCGCCAATGCATCGGCCAGCATGCAAGACTGCGACAGCACCGTGACCGAGGCCGGTGCTGCGACCAGTGGCGCACCGCGCCGCGGGTCCATCGTGTGGGACAGGCGCGCGGTGCCAACGGTTACAAAGTGGCGATAGTCGCCCGAAGTGGCAACGGCCGCGTCTTCCAGTGCCAGCACAGAGTGACCGCCCCTTGGCCTGTCCTCCGGAGTGTCAAGGCCCACCGCCCAAGGCTGCCCGTTCCGCCGTGTGCCAAGGGCACGCACTTCACCATCGATGGCGCAAAGGGCGTGGGTGACGCCCAGATCGATAGCGATTTCAGAAAGGCAATCAACGCCGTAGCCCTTGGCAATGCCCGACAGGTCCAACGACAGCGGGGCCGATTTGCGGGCGCGCTTGTTGACCATGTCAAGCTTCAGCGCCTGGGTTGCCGGAACACGCCGCGCCGCACTGGCGGTGCGGATTGCGTCAAGGGCGATCGGATCAGGGCCGAAACCCCAAGCGCAGACGGCGTCGCCGATGTTCATCTCGAACGCGCCACTGGTCTGGCGGCTGATCGCGAGTCCGGCCTCCAGCACGGTCAAAAGTCGGTCGGGCATAGGCACCCAAGTGCCCAGCGGGGCGGTATTCAGGCGCATCAGATCGCTGGCCGGTTTCCAGGTGGACATTTGGGCGTCCACCTCGTCCACCACCACCTGACACCGGGCCTGCAGGCTGGCATCACCGCCCGGATCGTCAATCAGCACCGACCAGCGGGTGCCCATCGTCGGGCCATCCAGCACGAACGCAGTGTCAGTAAGTGTCTTCGGCATAACGCCCCCCTGCCTTCAGCATTGCAGGCGACAGACCGACCGGGTGCAGAATTTCGGTCATCGCATCGCGCACGCCCTGTGCCATCTCACGGCCGCCGCAGACCATGACACGCGCGCCTTGGGCCATCAGGCGGCGGATCGCCTCGGCATCCTCGCAGAGCGCGTCCTGCACATAGTGCCGCCGCCCGGTGCGGGAAAAGGCGGTGTGCAGCCCGGTCAGACGCCCGTCGCGCTGCCATTCGGTCAGGTCTTCGGCATAAAGGTAATCCGCCTGCGGATGGCGCGCGCCGAACCACAGATGCATCGGCCTGTGGCCCCGGTTGGCGCGCAGGAACCCGGCAAGGGGCCCGATCCCCGTGCCCGCCCCGATCAGGATCAGCGGCGCCTGCGTGCGGTCCGGCTGAAAGCCCGGATTTAGGCGCAGGAACCCTTGCACCACATCGCCCGGCTGCAAGGCCAGAAGCTGCCCCGAACACAAGCCGCCCGGATGCTTGCGCACGACGATCTCGACAAACCCGTCCGCTTGGCCTGAGGCGAGCGAGTAGAGCCGGGCCACCGTGTCGCCCTTTGGCACGATGCCAAGCAGATCTCCTGCGCGGAATCGCCCAAGGCCACGTCCGAGTAGTCGCTGCCAAAGGCCCGTTTTTGGCAGTGAAAAGCGCAGGATCACCGTCGGGGCCTGAACGTTTTCGCCATAATCCCTGCGCGACAGCAGGCGCAGGTCAGTGCTTTGCGGGGGCATCGGTTGGTGCGTGATGTCCAGCGGCAGGCCGATCAGGTCGCCAAAGCCGCGCGACCAGCGGGCAAAAGCTTGCGGCGATTGCCGGTCGATCCGGTCCAGCGGCAACGGCGTGGTCCAACCTGCGGTCCGCGCGGCTGCCTCGACCGCCTCGGCATAGGCGCAGAAGGCGGGAAAGCTGCGGTCGCCAAAGCCCAGAACCACCAGCGGCACCCCGGCCAGAGGCGCGGCCTTTGCCACCCGCTCCAACGCGCCCTTGGCCGAGCTTGGCGCATCGCCGTCGCCCCAGGTTGCCGTCATCACGACAATCCGCTTCGCGTGCTTATACGCTAAGGGCGCGAAGGAGGAGAGCGCGGCCAGATGCACGCCCCCCTGCAACCCGCGGGCCAGGGCTGCCGCAAAGCCCCAGGTGCTGCCGCCCTCGCTGCCGACCAGGATCACAGTCTCTGCCGATGCGGCCGACACCATCCCACGCAGACGCGGGCGGCCTTGGCGGCCCCGCCACCAGATTAGGGATCCTGTCACCGTCAGCACAGGCACCGTCAGCGCCGCAAGGCCAAGGATCAGCCCCCAAAGCGCCGCACCATCGCCGGTGTGCAGCAGATAGATCCACTCGCCCACTACCGTCCACGGACCCGGAGCCTGCCAGACCAGCATCTCACCGGTGCCCTGATCGACATAGCCGGTCCCCGCGCTTGTGGTCAGCGTGAAGACATCCGTCGCGTCACCGGCATAGGGAAAGGTCAGATCGCGCAGGTCGGCCACCGTTGTGTCCCGCAGCGCAGCCATTGCGGCAGGCGAAAGCCCGGTCTGGCCACTGACCGTCGCAGGCATGGCCGGGTTCGCCTCATCCACCGGCAAAAGATCGAAGGTCGCCGCCGTCATCCACAGTGCGGTCAGCGCCGACAGGCCAAGCCCGACCACGGCCACCCGCGCCAGTTCCGCATGCCAGCGCCCGGCCCATGGCCCTTTAATCGCTGCAAACCAGCGCCGCCAACCGCCTTGCCGCCGCGCCACGAGCATGGCCCCGGACAGCGCGAGCATCAGCAGCGCCAGCGCCGCCACCGCCGTGGCGTAACGCCCGAGGTCGCCTAGCAGCAATGACCTGTGAAAATCCGTCAACCAGCGCTGCACCGCGCCCTGATCGGCGCTGGCAACGTCCTGCCCCGTGGCGGGGTCCACCACCGCAGCCCCGGCCACGCCCACATCAAACCAGTAGGCGGTGATCTTGCCCGAAGGCGCGCGGCGGATCTGTTCCACCCCCGGATGCGCCACCAGGACCTTTGCCGCCAGATCGCTCACCGTCTGCCCGCTGACTGCGCCCGGAGCGGCCAGCCGCTCCATCGCGGGAAACAGGGACAGGGCCGCCCCGCTAAGGGCAAGCGCAAGGATCAAGACCGCAGCCAACAGGCCGGGCCAGCGGTGAAATTGGCGAAGCATTGGGGGGTCCGATCAAAGGCCGTAGGTGAAATCGGCGATGTAGCGACGGCCCGGCACGGGTATGCCGGACCCTGCAGCGGTCAGAGGTACGGCGACTTCGTTCGGGCTATCGCGCATATCTTCGGCCGCCGCGTCGATGTGCAGGGTGTAGCCTGCATCGAACAGGGAGTCGGCCAGATCCATGGTCAGCTCAAGGTTTCGCCCCGAACCGACGCTGGCCCCAGTGATCCCGTCGATTTGCCCAAGATCCCCCCCGGTGAATTGCGCCCAGTCAGTCAGGTGCTTGTAATATTTCGACTTTCCGCCTGCCATCCAGAGGCTGCCCGCATAGGCACCCGACGCATCGGTGACGTAGATGGCAAGATAAGCCCCCGGCCCGCCATACTGTCCCATGTTGACGGTCATGGTGACCGGGCGCGCCAGGGCAAGGCCGGGGGCGATCAGGGCGGTGGTTAAGGCGAGGGCTGCAAGCAGGGATTTCATGGTCTGCACTCCGGTTTTCAGGGGATCAGTTCGACGTTATGGTCGGCGCGGTGCCGTCGGTGAAAAGCCCGTTCTTCGGCGGCGCCACCGTGCCCGCCTTTGCGGCGTTACCCGCCTTCGCCGCGTTGCCAATGACCCCGGCAGCGCAGTCACCGTCGTCGTCATCCCCCTCGCAATCGTCATCGTCGTCGTCATCGTCCTCCAGCGACCAGAACCAGCCGCCGTCGCGCTCTCCCCTGTCGTCGATCAGGGTGGGTGTCGCACCCGGCGCAGCGGGGGACATCAGGCCCACATTGGGCATCAGCGACATGCCCTGACCGGCGGCAATGGTGGCCGAGCCTGCACCAAGCGCGCTCGTCATCAGCAAGAGGGCAAAGGCACGTTTCATTCTGGTTCTCCTCAATGTCTGGGGTCCGGACCGCGCGACCGCGCCGACGTCCCGGTCAATCGTCATGGCCGTCGTGGCCACGTTCTTCGCCGTCCTTGTGATCGTCCTCGAACTCCATCTCGACGACGGCGAGGGTGGCAGGGTCGAGCTTCACCTCGATTGCGCGGCCTTCGGCGTCACGGCCGATCACCTCGTAGCAGCCGTCGTCGATCCGGATCCGGCGCAGGCTCCAGCCATTGTCGGCGGCGAGTTTCACCACCGCCTCACGCGGTTGCCATTTGGTCATCGGCACCGCGCAATCGTCACCCGCCAGC
>JBKJVF010000234.1:0-9102 GCA_046589965.1 Paracoccaceae bacterium | reverse complement strand
AGCAAGCATTCGTTGATAGTTCTCGTTAGGCATTCGTACGCCCCCATCTAGCCGACATCTCCTAGTCACTTGCCGCTTGATCGCAAGATGTCCTGAAGGCAGATCCTGCGGGGCGAGGCTAAAGGTCCCTTGCCATCAAAATCCAGTCGCCTTCGTCGAACCTACATTCCCCAAGTGGTCGACGGCTTACCAGCGAGGATGCCTGAATTTGTGCGTCGAACAAGTGTTTTTCCTCAGAGCGGTGTCCGCGGTCGCGGAGACGCCCGAAGTCGGACGGATCAAGCCGCGAACCCGCGGCATGACCGTCCGGTTCGTCCACAAGACGGTCGTTTATTGACGGAGCAAAGCTGCGCGCTCTCGGGCGACGATCGCCACGCGCAAGCGGACCCAAAGCATCAAGAAACAGTTAAATCAATGCAGCATCATATTGATATAAAATAATAAAATAAAATGTCCCACGGTGGGACATCCCCCTCAGACCTCAAACAGATCCGTCTGGCCTGGCGCCCTCGGCGCCTCCAGCCCCAGATGCCGCCAGGCCTTGGTCCCCAACATGCGCCCGCGCGGGGTCCGCAGGATCAGACCCTGCTGCAAAAGGTAGGGCTCGATCACCTCTTCGATCGCGTCGCGCGGCTCGCTCAACGCCGCCGCGATAGTTTCCACCCCCACCGGCCCGCCGCCGTAATTCTCGGCCAACAGGATCAGATACCGCCGGTCCGCCCCGTCCAGCCCCAGATGATCCACCCCCAGCCGCGTCAACGCCCGATCCGCCAGCGCCCGGCTGATCCGCCCGCCTTCCTCGACCAGCGCAAAGTCCACGACCCGCCGCAACAACCGGCCCGCAATCCGGGGGGTCCCTCGCGCACGGCGGGCGATTTCTCGGCAGCCTTCCGGCTCTGCCTCAACCTTCATCAACCGCGCGCCACGGGTGACGATCTCGAACAGTTCCGCCTCGGAATAGAACTCCAGCCGCGTCGGGATGCCGAACCGATCGCGCAAGGGCGTGGTCAAAAGGCCCAGCCGCGTCGTCGCCCCCACCAGTGTAAAGGGCTGCAGATCGATCCGCACCGTCCGCGCGGCAGGCCCTTCGCCGATCACCAGATCCAGCGCGAAATCCTCCAGCGCCGGGTAAAGCACCTCTTCCACGATGGGCGACAGGCGGTGGATCTCGTCGATGAAGAGAACGTCACGCGGTTCCAGATTGGTCAGGATCGCCGCAAGGTCGCCGGGCCGCGCCAGGACGGGACCAGAGGTCATGCGGAACCCCACCCCCAGTTCACGCGCCATGATCTGAGCCAGCGTGGTCTTGCCAAGGCCCGGAGGCCCGTGGAACAGCGTATGGTCCATCGCCTCGCCCCGCATCTTGGCGGACTCAATGAACACCGCCAGATTGGCCCGCGCCCCGGCCTGACCGATAAAGTCGGTCAGCATCTGGGGACGCAAGGCGCGGTCGATATCCTCGGGCAGCTTTTCGGCGCGCAGGGCGGGGTCGGATGTCATCCCTTACCTCGGGGCCAAAAGGCGCAAGGCGGCCCGGATCAGGGCCGAAGCATCTGCCTCGGGCGCATCACCAGCAACCGTGGCCACCGCCTGTGCGGCGTCGCCATGGCCATAGCCGAGGTTGACCAAGGCGGATAACGCATCTGCCGATACACCGGCGCGCGCCTGCGCGGCATTGGGCGTTCGCGTCCGGTCCGGCGATGCTGCGGGCAATGCTTCGATGACTGCATCATCCGCGTCGGTCCGCGTGGCAAGGTTGGGGCCTGCCGCCATCAGCCCCGGCGCCTTTGACTTCAGTTCCAGGATCACCCGCTGCGCCAGCTTTGGTCCAACGCCAGGGGCCGCCTGCACCGCCCGCGCATCGCCTAGCGTGATCGCCCGCGCAGCCCCTTCGGGTCCCAGGGTACCAAGGATTGCCATGGACGCCTTGGCCCCGACGCCCTGCACGGTCATCAACAGCTTGTGCCATTCCTTTTCCAGCATGGTCGGAAAGCCGAACAACTGCAAAAGATCCTCGCGCACCAGAAGATCGGTATAAAGCGCCACCGCCTCGCCAATGCGCGGCAGCCCCGCCATCGTGCGGTCGGATACATGCACCAGATAGCCGACCCCCCGCACATCGATCAGCACCTGGTCGGACCCGCGCCAGTCCAGCCGCCCGGCGATGCGCCCGATCATCCTGCCGCCCTCAGCGCCATCTGCAACCGTCCGGCCGATTGCAGATGATGCGCGTGGCAGATGGCAACGGCCAGCGCGTCCGCTGCATCCGGTCCCGCGATCACGACGCCGGGCAGATGGATACGAACCATATGGTCGACTTGCACCTTGGCCGCATGTCCGACGCCGACGACGGTCTTTTTCACTGCGTTGGGGGCATATTCGCCAACCTCCAGCCCGAACTGCGCGGGCACCAGCAGGGCAATTCCCCGCGCCTGTCCCAGTTTCAGCGTCGCAACGGCGTCCTTGTTCACAAAGGTATGCTCGACCGCTGCCGCATCCGGCGCATATAGGCGCAGAACCTCGGTCAGTTGCACATGCAAGGCGACCAGGCGGACCGCCAGCGTGCCGTCCGACCCGTCACTGTGGCAGATCCCGTTGGCGACATGAGTAATGCGCGCGCCTGTCACATCGATGACGCCCCAACCGAGATTCCTGAGGCCCGGATCGATCCCGAGAACGCGCATGCCTGCCCCGTTTGCTGCTTTTTTTCTGGACTAGCACGAAAAGGGAACATTCGCCAATCGAAAACCGTGGCTGGCCGACGAGCGTTGCGCTGAGCGGGCAGGTTAAAACCGACAAGCGGTATCTCGAATGCGACATCATCGGCCCAGGTGACTGCTTTCATTTACATAATTGTGAAGAAACTATGAAATCAGGTATGCGTCTTACGCATAGCTGTCCTGCAATAGCACAGATTGCTTTGCATTCGCAGCACGCCTAAATACCCGGCATCAGACGCAATGAGTGCGTTTGTTTTGAACCGTTTAAAAAGGAATACCGCAATGGCCGCCTATGAGACGTCCCGCGCGGCGCCGCTCAGCGCCATCGCAACTTACCGCGCCGTGAACGCTGTGAGCATCGTCCTGTCCTCGATGAGGACCTGGAATGATGCCCGCGTGACCCGCAAAGCACTTTCGAAACTGTCCAACCGCGAGCTTGACGATATTGGTCTTTGCCGCGGCGATATCGAGTTTCTGGGTCGCTGAACGCCCCGGTAGGGAGCGACGAGCCCGAACCCAAAGTCAAAGGCCGCTGACAGCAATGTCAGCGGCCTTTTTCTATTTGATCGATTTGGTTTTGACTGCCTGCCTGGTTCAGCCTGCGACGTTGAGCATGCCACCGGGGGCAAGCGCCGTCGTGATCTGTTTGGAGATCATCAGGGTCACCGGGTCCACCTGCATCAGCTGGCCACCAAGACGGTCAATCCCCTGACCATCCAGCAGCGCCGCGACGCGGGCGTCATAGACTTCGGTTCCCAACTGGTGATGGATCACACCTTTCAGGGCAAAGCCGAAGAAGGCAATGACCAGCAGCGGACGCACGATCGGGGTCCGACGGTGTTTGCGGATCGCGAAGGACGCACGGCTTAGCGCACCTGCGGCAATAAAGCCGTGTCCACGAGCATGCGTGTATTCAATGCGTGCCACGCGCTTGTAAAAGTCGTTGAGGTTCGGATCAGCCCACATTTGATGCGCTCACTTATACTTAAGTCTCTAATCTTGAGGAAAAGGTACGGTCGAAATGTGGCAAATCTGCGGCGTAAAATATGGCAGTTTAGGCGTTTAAACGCAGCGCAATCTACCTAGACGCGAAGCAGGCAAAGCGTTGACCACTCTCCGATATCGTCTTGCGACTGCAGGTTGAACCCGGCGACCAAATAGGCCTCAATTATTGAGACAGATTGTACCACCAGAAGTCCTGACAGAATCACTGTACCCCCGGGGGCCACATGTGCGGCCATCGCGGGGGCAAGCTCGATCAATGGTCCCTTCAGGATATTGGCAAAGACAAGGTCAAATGGCGCGCGGGCGGCAATATCGGGGTGACCAAAGCCTGCGGCCTCGACGCATTGGACCCGGGGGCCAAGGTTGTTGACCGCCACATTGACCAGCGCCACTTCTACAGCCACCGCATCAATGTCGGAAGCCAGTACCCGCGCCTGGGGCAGCGCGCTTGCCGCAGCCATGGCCAGCACGGCTGTCCCGCAGCCAATATCCGCCACATTGGCGGGCTGCTTGCCCGCAGCCAGCAGGCGGTCCAGGGCCCGCAGGCATCCCAGCGTGGTGCCGTGATGGCCCGTCCCGAAGGCGACAGTCGCCTCGATCTCCAGCCCGATGCGGTCGGGCGGCAACAGATGGCGGTCATGCGCGCCATAGACAAAGAACCGCCCCGCCTCGACCGGGCTCAGCTCACGCCGGACCTTGGCGACCCAGTCGATTTCGGGCAGTTCCGACACCGCAAAGGGCCGCGCCTCAAAGGCCAGTTCCAGCATCTCGAGCGTCGCGGCCACGGGCGGCTCAAGGAAATAGGCGCCGACCTCCCAAAGGCCGGACCCGTCCTCCACCTCAAATACGCCGACACCGACGGGCTCCGGCGCCATCCGCTCCATCGCGGCGGCCAGCGCGCGGGCGGGGGCTTCGCCGGTCAGCGTCGTCAGGGCGGAATAGGTTGGCATCGGGGCGGCCTTTCAGCTTGCGTCAGTCGCGCGCGGGCGCAGACGGATCAGCATGTAATGGTTGTTGGTCAGAAACACATCCGACGTGCGGGTCGTTTCAAAAAACCGCTGTGCCAGACGCGCGCGCCGACGCTCGCCCGTGACACGATCAAAGACCCAGCGCGCCATGCGCCAGCGCCCCAGCCGCTTTGCGGTCATCTCCGCGTCCAGCCGCGTCACCGCGTGCCCCATGACGTGAAACAGCGCCTGTTCAAGGTCGATCGAGGGGGCGACCTCGGCCGAGATATCTTCTTGGGCAAGCACATCTGCTGGCAAGGCGGCAACCAGATCGCGGAACGCCTGCAAGCGGTGCCCACCGCCCACCGTCGCCCTGACCTTGTTGCTGCGGAACGCCTCGGACCGAAAGCAGTCGCCGATCAGCACGTCGCCACCCGGCGCGAGCAGCGATGCCGCTTTCGCAAGACCGAGATTCAACGGGATGTACTGAAAGCTTTCAGAAAACAGGCACAGGTCATAGGGGCCGGAGCCGGTGAAATCCTCGAACTTGCATTCGTGCACGCGGGCGGCGGGGGCGTTGACCCGGCAGCGGCTGGCCAGAAACGGCGACGGCACCACAATATCGACGTTGTGGCCAAGGGCGATCAGCTTTGCCGCCGTCTCACCCGCACCACCGCCGATATCGAGGATGCGCAACCCCGCGCGGTCTGGCAAATGGGCGAAAAGGCGCGCGGAATAGGCGTCCTGGGCCGCGCGCAGATTGCCTGCGGTCACGTCGAGGCCCGTCCAGATGCCGTAATGCAGATGCTCGGCACCGGTCAGCCAGCGGATGAAAGACAGCCCCACATCCAGACCGATCGCCCGTGTATCCAGTTTCTGGCGTGCCATCAGCCCCCCGCGCGGTGATCCCCGGGCCCTGCCCGCCCCTGCGGCACCCGCATCGCAAATTCTCAAAGGCGGCGCAACCCGGACAAAGGAAAGGACCGGGGGCGGTGGCCCTCGGTCCTTTGATAAGGTCGGGATGGCTGTCAGGCGCGGACGCCCATTCCGATCGGGCAGGTGACGCCGGTGCCGCCAATGCCGCAATAACCATTGGGGTTTTTGGCAAGGTATTGCTGATGGTAGTCTTCGCCAAAGTAAAACACCGGAACCGGCAGGATTTCGGTGGTGATCGGACCAAAGCCGGCGGCTTTCAGGCGGGGGCCGAACATCGCCTTGCTGGCTTCGGCGGCGGCGGCCTGTTCGGCATTATAGGTGTAGATGCCCGACCGGTAGGTCGATCCCATATCGTTGCCCTGGCGCATCCCTTGCGTCGGGTCATGACCTTCCCAGAACACCTTGAGCAGATCGTCGTAGCTGATCACCGCTGGATCAAAGATCACGCGCACAACCTCGTTATGGCCGGTCAGCTGGGTGCAGGTTTCCTTGTAAGTCGGGTTTGGCGTATACCCACCCGCATAGCCGACCATGGTGAGCCAGACGCCGGGAAGTTGCCAGAACTTGCGCTCCACCCCCCAGAAACAGCCCATGCCGAACATCGCTTCGGCCATGCCTTCGGGCACCGGGGACTTCAGCGGAATGCCGGTCAGAAAATGCGTCTCTGCCGTCGGCAGCGGTTCCGACCGACCCGGCAAAGCCCGATCTGCGGTGACCATGTCCATCGACTTGGCATTGGTGAAAAACATCTGCGCCTCCTTTGGTTGAGGCCAATATAGGGTCCACCGTCCCAACCTGCCAGCCGCATCCCGGCGACGTGAAGCGCTGAAACGTCAGTCCGTCTTGACCGGGTTGTCAGCGGCGGGTTTGGGAGTGTCGTCCCAGTCGGCACAGAGGATGCGCGCGGCATCGCCGTCGGGGTCGTCAAACTGGTGGCTGCGCATCGCCCAGAAAAATGCGGCAAGGCCCGTCCCGCCAAGGATCAAGGAAATCGGGATCAGATAGGCGAGGATGTCCATGTGGCCCCCTATTTCAGCCGCAAAGCATTCAGCGAGACAGTAATAGACGACAATGACATCGCCAACGCGGCTGCCAAGGGTGTGGCCAGGCCCATCAACGCCAGCGGAACGGCAACGATGTTGTAGCCGCCCGAGATCAGGAAGTTCTCGACAATCCGGCGGCGCGCCTGCTGGCTGATGCGCAGCGCGTCGGCAACCGGGGCCATGCTGGAGCCCAAAAGCACGATGTCGGACGCGACGCGCGCGGCGTCCAGCGCGGTGGCGGGACTGATCGAGACATGCGCCGATGCCAGGGCAGCGGTGTCATTCAAACCATCTCCGATCATCAGGACCTTGCGTCCGTCACGCGTCAGGCTGTCGACCAGCGCCGCCTTTTCGGCAGGCAGCGCGCCCGCCGTCCAGGTGTCGATGCCAAGCCGGGCGGCAAGCGCCGAAACCGAGGCCTCCACATCGCCCGAGATCAGGCGGATATCCTTGCCCATCGCCTTGAATGCGGCCATCGCCTCCACCACACCGGGGCGCAGATGATCCTCGAATGCGAAGGCATGCGTTTCGGACCCGGCCATCAGATAGGTCGCGGTGACGTCAAGGGGGGCTGCCTTGCACCAGTCCGCCCGGCCCAACCGGACCTCTGCCCCGCGCCAAAGTCCTTTGATGCCGTAGCCCGGGACTTCTTGCAGGTCGCTGATCGAGGCGGGTGCAATGCCAAGGTCCGCTGCTTTGCGGGACAAGGCCTGAGCCAAGGGGTGCGACGACGCGGCGGCCAGCCCGGCGGCAAGTTCCGTCACCCAGACCGGATGGTTTGCGACATTCACAGGCTCCGGCGCGCCCATGGTCAGGGTGCCGGTCTTGTCCAGGACCACGGTATCCACCTCGGCCAGACGTTCCAGCGCCGTGCCGTTCTTGATGAGCAGCCCCTTGCGAAACAGCCTCCCGCTGGCAGATGTCACCACGGCAGGCACCGCCAGCCCCAGCGCGCAGGGGCAGGTGATGATCAGGACGGCGGCAGAGATGTTGATGGCAAAGCGCAGATCGCCGCCGGTTTTCCACATCCAGAAGCCAAAGGCGCTGAACGACAACAGATGGACAAGGGGCGAATACCAGCTGGCCGCGCGTTCAGCCAAGGTGGTGTATCTTGTGCGCGCATTTTCTGCGATGGCCACAAGGTCGGCCATCTGGTGAAGCGAGCTGTCCTTGCCCGCAGCGGTCACCCGCACTGTCAGGGGCCCGGTCAGATTCACCTCACCCGCCGACACGACCGATCCGGGTGCGGCAAAAACCGGCAGGCTTTCGCCCGTCAGCAGGGATCGGTCAAGCTCGGACGACCCTTCGGTCACCACCCCGTCTACCGGCATCCGCCCCCCGGGGCGCACGCGCACCAGATCGCCCACCGCCACTTCGGCAATCGGGCGGATCACCTC
The DNA here is from genome assembly GCA_046589965.1 of Paracoccaceae bacterium. GTDB lineage: Bacteria > Pseudomonadota > Alphaproteobacteria > Rhodobacterales > Rhodobacteraceae > JAJNPS01. The sequence continues at coordinate 1,054 of JBKJVF010000234.1, read as the reverse complement.
GGCACCACCCGCCAGAACCGTGGCGCGCGGCACCTCCAGTGCGGCAAGTTCCTCGGCAGCCGACCGGGCAATGGCGCGGGTGCGATGGTCCAGATATCGCCCGAGCAGCAGGAAAAAGCACAGCATCACGGCGGCGTCGAAATAGGCCTGATGCCCGCCCTTGATGGTCTCGAACAGCGAGATCGACGACGCAAGGATCAGCGCCAGCGATATCGGGACATCCATGCCCAGACGCCAGGCGCGCAGTGACATCCAGGCGGATTTGAAAAACGGCTGCCCCGAAAAGATCACCGTTGGAATGGCGATCAGCGCGGAAATCCAGTGGAACAGATCGCGCGTCGCCCCCTCGGCACCGGACCAGACCGCCACCGACAAGAGCATGATGTTCATCATCGAAAAGAAGGCAACGCCCAGACGCATCAAGAGGTCGCGGCCCTGCCGGTCCATGTCGGTCGAGGACAGGATCCCGGGGTCGAGTTCATGCGCCTCGTATCCGGCGCGGCCAAGGGCGTCGATCAAATGCGCGGGCATGATGTCCGTCGCCGAACTGACCGATACCCGTTTCTGCGTCAGGTTCACCCGCGCCGAACGCACACCCGGTACAGCCAGAAGCGCATGTTCGACGGTGGAGATGCAGGCCGCGCAATGGGCCGTCGGCAACGACAGCATGATGCCATGGTCAGCCGCCGTCGCCGACCCTGCCATCGCTTCTGCCGCCGGGGCCATCGTGCAAGCCGGACAGGCGCCCATCCTTGGGCGTTCGCCAACAGGAAAGGGCGCAGCGATTGTCATAGGCTATCCCTTGACCACAAGATCGCGGCGCTGGCGAAACAAGGTGCCGTCTTGCGCATGCGCCTCGATCTGCATCATCCATTTGCCGCGCGGCAGGTCGACCTTGGCCATATAGACCCCGTCGCGCAGCTCAAACGCCGGCAGTTTGTCGTCGCGCGCTTCGGTCGTGCGACCCAAAAGGACGTGCAACTGGCCAAGGTTGACGGGGTTGCCGTCCGCATCGGTAAAGCGCAGCGTCAGCTCTTGCCGGATCACATCGTAA
>JBKJVF010000041.1:0-4880 GCA_046589965.1 Paracoccaceae bacterium | reverse complement strand
TATCTATCCGACCTTGAACTTCTGGACTGACTGCCTGGATCATGCCGGACTTGTCGGTGCGGAAGATGAACTCGAGGCGTCGCGCAATGTCTTGGCACCCTCCGTCATCCGTTGGCTTTTTTTCCCGCGCAACGACTCTTACCATCTGGTCCATCACTTGTTCCCGCAAGTTCCGGCGCGACATTTGCACCGTGCGCATGCGGAGTTGTGCAAGGATCCAAGCTACCGAAGCGTGCGTTCTGCAGCAAAGATTGCTGAGCTCAAGCTTGAAAAGTCCGGGCTGAAACAAGTCGTCTGATTGCGCCGGTAGGGGTGGGTTCCTCCACCCCTTTGCCACACCCACGACTGTAGACCGGCAATGGCTGCGCGGGTGGGCAGTGACAGCCTATGTCTGCCGCGCTGCGTACACCGCCAGATACCGACCATGATTCGTCTGTCGAGAGAATGTTTGGGACCTGAACGGGGCATCTCCCCCTTCGGTTTCCAGAACAAACTGTTTCCCTAATCCAGCAACATTAGGCTTGCTTATGTATCATAAGCGCCTTATCTTCAACCCATAGGATATGTGTCTGCTGTGTTCTGTGATCCATCTGTCAACGAGTAACGGCCGCGTGAATTCCCCTCGCGCGGCCATTTTCCCCGAAATACGCTGGTCCTGTTGCTGTGTTGCTGCACTCTGATGTAAAAAGTTAATTACTTAGTTAGTTCAATGGTTTACGAGTAACGATTGGAAACGGGCGGCCCTAGGGACGTTCGGTTTGGCACGAAACTGCATCGAGATGCGGGTGTGGTGCCTACCGAGATTTTTAGTCCAACGGGTCGCCCGAAAACCACGTTTTGTTGGCTGTCACATAGGTCTTTAACGTCACCGGCCCGACAGAATACGGCTGCTGAAGCCGATCCTTACAAGAACGAGAGTCGTCGACCTTCTGGTGGGCTGCTTTTGGTTGCCAAGATTTTGCCATCTTTGGTCGTCACGACCTGTCACTGGGTCGTGGGGACTTCTGGATGGAGAGAAATCAGATGAGCCACGCGGATTGTCTTAAGGCCATGATTTATGAAGACTTTCTGTGTTCGATCGCGTCGGTTCGGGCCGGCATGAGCGCGGACATTGCTTTCCGCGACCACGAAGCACGCGTCTCTCGCCTTCGGATGGAGGTGGCTGCGGTCGAGTCGGGCCATATGCAACACGCTGGTGCGCTTCGCCTGGTGGCGTGAACGACTGATCGGCTGCGCGGCAAGCATCGATATTCCAGACAGCACAGGATCAAGCCATGATAAGGCGCGTGCTCAAACGCTTATCGGCTCGATCAGATCCGGCCCGGACGCCTTGTTGGAATTCACCCGCGCATCCACCCGGAACGGTTCTGCCATCACCCCGGGGGCAGTTGCGGTCATCAGGACCGCCGCGCCGTGACCTAATTCGCCAAGCCACAGGGGCCAGTCGGCCTGTTCCAGTATGACCGGCTCGCGGTGGTGCAGACCTGCCATTCCTGTCCCTGCCCCGGTCGACACAATGGCGACGGTGTCGATGTCCTGCCAGCGCTGCCAGATGCCTGCCAACGCCATCGGCTTCCCATCCGTCCGGGTGAAATACCACGGCAGCCGCGCACCGTTTTGCCCTTCGCTCCATTCATAAAAGCCGCTGGCGGGCACGATACAACGGCGACTGCGGACCGCGTCGCGAAAGGCAGGTTTGGTGGCCACCGTGTCGGCACGGGCGTTGATGATCAACGGGCCGTCATTTGGCGTCTTGTACCAGGCGGGGATAAAACCCCAGCGCATGGCGCGAAGCCGCCTGCCCCCGTCGAACGTAACGACGGCCACCGGGTTTGTCGGGCAGACGTTGTAATTGGGGTTGGGCGGCAAGTCGTTTCCGGGCACCGCCTCGAATAGACCGGCAATCGCTTCGTTGGGATCGGTGATGGTAAAGCGCCCGCACATGGGCCAAGGATGCCACGGGGCCGACCATCAGGCCAGCCCCGATCTGCGATTATCCTATTGCCCCAAGACCTTGATCCGGCCTTCGGTCGCTGGCTTGATGGTGCCCAGCTTTTCCACGTAAGCCATGACATCGTTGGCGACCAGATTTCCACCCCCGGCATTGGTCACGATCCGCCCCCCGCCAAGGGAGTCATACCCGTCGCCACCGCCCAGGATGTAGTCATTGACCGCAACGGTATAGACCGTGTCCATCTCCAGCGCTGCGCCCGAAACCATGACCTCGGACACCCGCGATCCGGCGGCCGCCGTCGGATCCATCGCAAAGGTCAGGCCCGACACTTGCGGAAATCTTCCGGCGCCCTTTTCGACCTGACTGACGCCGTTCTCCAAAGCCAGCAGGATCTGGCTGCCGGGAAGTTCGGTCACCACCGTCACGTTTCCGAACGGAAGTTCAGTCAAGATGTCCCGGCGCGTCAGTTTCGCCCCGGCATCATATGTCCGGTCGCCCCGGATACCGCCGCTGTTCATGATCGCGATCTGCGCGCCCGTCGCATCACGCATGCCGTCGGCGATTAGATTGCCCATCGTCGCCTCACCCGCCCGCACCATGTTGCGGCGGCTGTCGATCTCGGTTTCGGTCGTGCCGATCTCCACGTTCAGCGTCTGATCCAGCTTGGCAAGGTATTCGTCTGCCAGCGCCTTGCTTTCGGGATGTGGTTCGACTGTCGCGGTGTCGATGAACCGAAAGATCGGGGTCCAGCTGATCGTGCGCTTGCCGTCGTTGTCGCCTATTTCCACCAGCAGATCCACGGGCGACAGATATTGCCCATCGATGGACGTTTCGACATAGGCGGTGACCCCATCATAAGCCGTCGCGTAGGAATGATCGTCGCCTGACAGGATCACGTCAAAAGCCTTGCTCGCCATCAGCGCGCGGTCATTCTCCATATTCGTCTGCACCACACCGACCACGATGTCGGCACCTTCCTCACGAGCTGTCTTTGCCGCCGCGATCCCGGTTTCAACCGTGGGCAGGAACTTCAGGCTTCCCGTCGAACTGACCTCAGGTGAGGTGTCCTGCGCGACCGGGATCAGCGCGACCTTCAGGCCGCCAACCTCTTTGACCATGACACCGCCCAACCCCTCGACCGGGCTGCCATCGGCGTTGGTGATGTTGATCGCGGCCCAGGGATACTTGGATGCTTTCATCTTTTCGATGAAGTTTTCGGGGCCGAAATCGAACTCATGGTTGCCCGGAACAGCAAGGTCAAACGGCACAAGGTTGGTAAAGTCGATGGTGTTCTGGCCCAGGTCGAACCCCGATTGCAGAGAGGGTGACAGCATGTCGCCGTCAAACAGATAAAGCGTGTTGGGATTGGCCGCGCGCTCTGCCAAGGCAATGGCATTCAGGCGCGCAAAGCCACCACGACCATCTTCTTCTTCGAAGTTATAGACGTCGCCCACCCCTAACAGGGTCAGCTTGACCGTCTCGGCGGACGCAACTGTCGACAGCACAATGGCGCTGCCCGCTGCCATCAGAAACGGCATTATGGATTTTCCGGGAAACATCACGGCGATTCTCCTTTTGGATAGGGCACAGGCTGTCATGCTGCGCCCAGTTGAACCTTGCGTCAAAGCACTTGCGCTACTTTGTCGGGCATTCCGGACAATGAAATGACACGCGGGTTGACCGACGCACGTCAAACCGGCAAAAGCGCGACCATGCTGATCTACAAGATCCTTCGCCGCCCCGAATGGGATGCATTCCGCGCTGCTGGCCAGACGCTTGGCGCGCCGATCGATCTGGCGGATGGCTATATTCATTTCTCGACCGCGTCTCAGGTCGCCGAAACAGCAGAAAAGTACTTCGGCACCGAAAGCGATCTGGTACTGGTTGCGTTCAATGCCGATGCACTTGGGTCCCACCTGCAGTGGGAGCCGTCGCGGGGCGGCGCCCTTTTTCCGCATCTTTACAGGGCGTTGACCCTGTCCGACGTGGTGTGGGACAAGTCGTTGCCGCTAGGTGTTACCGGCCATATCTTTCCTGAGGGCGTCTGGTGAGCCTTTTGGAACGGGCGGGTCTTGCTGCCCTGCGGCAGCTTGACCCGGAACGCGCGCATGGGTTGGCGCTGACGGCGCTGCGGCTGGGTCTGGCCCCGATGCCCGGTCCAGTTGCGATGCCACGACTGGCGACGACGCTTGCGGGGATACGTTTGCTGAACCCGGTTGGCCTTGCGGCGGGTTTTGACAAGAACGCCACCGCGATTGCACCCCTTTCGCGAGCCGGTTTCGGGTTTTTGGAGGTCGGGGCCGCGACCCCCTTGGCGCAGGAAGGCAACCCCCGCCCGCGCCTTTACCGACTGACCGAGGACCGCGCCGCGATCAATCGGTTCGGGTTCAACAACCAGGGGATGGGGCCAGTTGCGGCACGCCTTGCCGCTCGGGTCCGGGGCCCGGTTCCGGTTGGCCTGAACCTTGGTGCGAACAAGACGTCTGATGATCGCGCGGCAGATTTTGCGATCGTTCTGACCACGTGTGGGCCGCATGTCGATTTCGCGACGGTCAATGTCAGTTCCCCCAACACCGAGAAACTGCGTGATCTCCAGGGGCCCGCGGCGCTGGCCGAACTTTTGCAGCGCGTGATGGCGGCGCGGGCGGACCTTGCCCGGCCGATCCCGGTCTTTCTGAAGATCGCGCCTGATCTCGAAAATGACGCCCTGGCCCAGCTTGCCGAGGTGGCACTCGCGGCAAACATTGCTGGTATAATCGCGACCAACACCACCCTCGCGCGTAACGGCCTGCGCAGTCCACACGCCACGCAAACCGGCGGTCTGTCCGGCGTGCCGCTGTTTGAAAAATCGACGCGTGTCATTGCAAGATTGTCGCAGCTGACGGATAGCAAGCTGCCGTTGATCGGGGTGGGCGGGATCGCCTCT
>JBKJVF010000136.1:0-3564 GCA_046589965.1 Paracoccaceae bacterium | reverse complement strand
GGCCGGATGGGTCCAGATCCAGACGGCGAGGCCTGCGACCATGAACCCCAGCGCAAGAACGGAAAAAAGGCCCGCGAGCCCTTTCATTGCAAGTCGGAAAAAGCCCGTTGCAGACGGTCCACTGCGTCGGCGATCATGGCGCGCGGGGCGGCGATGTTGAACCGCATGAAGCTTTCCCCGCCCAGGCCAAAGCTGTGGCCATAATTCGCGGCGATCCTGGCGGTCTTCTCGATCCTTGCCACGAACTCCTCGCGCGGCATGCCGGTGCCGGAAAAGTCGACCCAGGACAGATACGTCGCCTCAAGCGGGACCGACCGGAGGCCGGGGATGGCATTTATACCGGCATCGAAAAGTCGGCGGTTGCCGTCAAGATATACCGTCAACGCATCCAGCCAGGCTGCCCCTTCGGGCGAATAGGCCGCGGTGGCCATGACCACACCAAAGGAATTGGGCGAAATGCCCATCGCGTTCATGCGCGTCGCGAATTTTGCGCGCAGCGCTGGATCGGCAATGATTACGTTGCCTATATGCGCGCCCGCGATGTTGAAGGTCTTTGTCGTCGCCGTCATCACCACCAAACGGTCGGCAATATCAGCGGCGGCGAGCGGCATAACGGTGTGTTTGTGCCCTGGCATGATCAGATCGTGGTGGATTTCATCCGATACCAGGATCAAGTCGTGACGGATGCAAAAATCTGCCACGCCGCGCAGTTCCTCCACCGTCCAGACGCGGCCGCCGGGATTGTGGGGCGAGCACAGGATGAACATCCGCTCGCGACCCGTCATCCGCGCGTCCCAGGCGGCGAAATCCATCGTCAGCATGTCATCGGTCAGCGTCAGTGGGCACTCCGTCACTTCGCGCCCCGATGCCTTTATGACGCGCGCAAAGGCGTGATAGACGGGCGTTGTCAGCACGACATGGTCGCCGGGCGACGTGTAGGTGTCGACACATAATGCTGTCCCGTTCACCAGCCCATGCGTGGTGAAGATGTGTCCCGTATCAACCTCCCAGCCGTGGCGGTTGGCCATCCACCACTGGATAGCCGCGTGATAGGCCGACAAATCGCCCAGATAGCCATAAACGCCATGTGCCAGCATCCGCTCCAGCGCGGTCTGCACGCAGGCCGGGGGTCGGAAATCCATGTCGGCCACCCACATCGCCAGGCCATCGTTAGGCGAGATTTCGTAAAGCGGCTTCATCATGTCCCATTTGGAACATTGGGTGCCGCGGCGATCAATCTTCTGGTCAAAGTTCATGGCGGTGTTCTTTTGCGAATGGTCAGCAGGGATCGTCTAACCAATACTGCCCGCACCCGGGATGACAACCTCAACTTTGTACCGTTACAGCGCGCGGCGGTACGGTTCGGCAATGCCCTGCCGGGCTTGGGCGTTTTGCCCATTTCTCTTGCGTCATTGCAAGGCGCACCTTAAATCCGTCGCCATGATCCGTTCTATCCTGATCCATCCTGACCCGCGTCTGAAAAAGCCAAGCGAGCCGATTGCCGCGATCACGCCGGACATCGTGGCTTTGGCACAGGACATGTTGCAAACGATGTATGACGCGCCGGGCGTCGGGCTTGCGGCGCCGCAGGTCGGCGTGACAAAGCGCCTGATCGTGATGGATTGCGAAAAACCCCCCAACGGCGTTCCGCGCCCCATGGTCCTGATCAACCCGGTGGTTCTTTGGGCCTCTGAAGAGCTGGCGACTTATGAAGAGGGCTGCCTGTCGATCCCCGAGCAGTACGCTGATATCCAGCGCCCGGCAGAAGTGCGGGTGGGCTGGCGCGACCTTTCTGGCGTGGAACAGGAAGAGCAGTTTGCGGGACTTTGGGCCACTTGCGTGCAGCACGAGATCGACCATCTGGCAGGCAAGCTTTTCATCGACTATCTGGGTCCGCTGAAGCGCCAAATGATCACCCGCAAGATGGAAAAGTTGAAACGCGAACTGGCGCGCGGCTGATGGCTGTCTTGCCGATCTGCGTCTGGCCGGACCCGGTGCTGACCCGGCGGGCGATGCCGGTGAGGGTGATCGACGACGCGGTCCGCCAGCTTGCCGCCGATATGCTGGAAACGATGTATGCGGCCCCCGGTCGCGGCCTTGCGGCCCCGCAAGTGGGCGTCGCGTTGCGGCTTTTCGTGATGGACACGACGTGGAAAGAGGGCACTCGTACACCAGTTGTCGTCATCAATCCCGACTTGCTGTCCATGTCTGATGACCGCGGTGTCGGCCCCGAGGGCTGTTTGTCGATCCCCGGCGTCAGTGCGCAAGTCAGCCGCGCATCATCGGTCCGCATCGCATGGACCGGCCTTGACGCCTCACCGCATGTCGAGACCTGGACTGGTTTTGCCGCGGTCTGCGCGCAACATGAATATGACCACCTGGACGGTATCCTGACGTTGGACCGCATGTCGCCCGAGGCGCGGGCACTGGCTTTGGCCGAGGTCGGCGGATGACGGTGCGTCGCTGTCTACCATGGCCACATGCCGTGCTGAAGACGCCCGCCGCCGAGGTGACTGCCATCACGGATGAGGTGCGCGGCATCTGGAGCGATATGATCGACACCATGGACGCAATGCCGGGCTATGGGCTTGCTGCGGTGCAGATCGGCGTCCCTTTGCGGCTGGCAGTGGTCGATTGTTCCGAAAAACGCGGCCAGGCGATCCGCATGGCCAATCCTGTCGTGCTGCACGCTTCGGGGCAGTTTCGCGACCATGAAGAGGCCTCGCCGAACCTGCCCTTGGTTGCGGCGGTGATCTCGCGCCCCCGGGCGGTCACGGTCCGGTTCCTGAATGATGAGGGTGTTTCGGAAGACCGCGACTTCGTCGATCTGTGGGCCACGTCGGTGCAGCATCAGATCGACCATCTGGCGGGAAAGATGTACTTTGACCATCTGTCTTCGCTGCGCAGAAAGATGCTGATCTCGCGCTCCGAAAAGCTTCGGCGCGAAAAATGAAAATAGTTTTCATGGGTAGTCCGGAATTCTCGGTTCCTGCGCTGCATCTCTTGCATCAAGCGCATGATATCGTTTCGGTATACTGCCAGCCGCCACGCCCTGCTGGACGCGGAAAAGCTGACCGAAAAGGTCCAGTTCATCTGGCTGCCGAGACTCTGGGTCTGCCGGTGTACCACCCGGTTTCGCTGCGCAGCGAAGATGCGCAGCAAATCTATGCTGCACTCGCAGCAGACGTCGCCGTTGTGGTCGCCTACGGGCTGATTTTGCCGCAAGCGATCCTTGATCTGCCGCGCCTTGGCTGTCTGAACATTCATGCCTCGGTGCTGCCACGTTGGCGGGGTGCGGCGCCCATTCACCGCGCCATTTTGGCGGGGGACACGCAAACCGGCATTTCCATCATGCGGATGGAGGCGGGCCTTGATACCGGCCCCGTCCTGATGCGTCAGGTGATGCCCATCGGTGCCGAGGAGACGACCGGCGATCTTCATGATCGGTTGGCGCGTTTGGGGGCAAGCCTTGTCGGCGAAACCTTGAACACCTTGCCGAACCTGAGCGCCGTCCCGCAGCCGGACGACGGCGTGACCTATGCCGCCAAGATCGACAAGGCCGAG
>JBKJVF010000126.1:0-10051 GCA_046589965.1 Paracoccaceae bacterium | reverse complement strand
GGTCAACTGGCCGTCTTCAAACACCTGCAGCAAAATGTTGTAGATATCCGGATGGGCCTTCTCGATCTCATCGAGCAGAATGATGGAATAGGGTTGGCGCTTGACCCGTTCTGTGAGCTGGCCGCCTTCTTCATAGCCGACGTATCCGGGAGGCGAACCGATCAATTTCGACACCGAATGCTTCTCCATGTACTCGGACATGTCGAAGCGAATCAAGCTTTTTTCACTGCCGAAGAGGAAGTCGGCGAGAGCGCGGGCGACCTCGGTTTTGCCGACACCGGTGGGGCCAAGGAACAGGAAAGACCCCAGGGGCCGCTTTTCGTCGTTCAGCCCAGCCCGCGCGCGACGGACGGCGTTGGCGACAGCGGTCAGTGCGGCCTGCTGGCCAACCACCCGTTTGCCAAGCTCGGTTTCCATCCGAAGCAGCTTTTCGCGCTCACCTTCCAGCATCTTTGACATCGGAATGCCGGTCCAGCGTTCCACCACTTCGGCGATCTGCTCTGGCCGGACGGCCTCGGACACCAAGGCGTCGCCCTCACGCGCCTCGGCTTCTGCAAGCTTTTTCTCCAGTCCCGGGATGATGCCGTAGGACAGTTCTCCAGCGCGACCGAGGTTGCCCTCGCGCTTGGCCTGTTCCAGATCGGCGCGAGCGCGGTCAAGGTCTTCTTTCAGGCTGCGCGACGCCTCCAGGTTGTCGCGTTCGGTCTGCCATTTCGCCGTCATCTCGTCCGAGCGTTCCTGCAGGTCCGCCAGTTCCTTTTGCAGTTTCAAAAGACGGTCCTTCGACGCGGCGTCGTCCTCTTTCTTCAGCGCCTCGCCCTCGATCTGCAATTGCAGGATCTGGCGGTCCAGCTGGTCCAGTTCCTCGGGCTTGCTGTCGACTTCCATGCGCAAACGGCTGGCGGCCTCATCCATCAGGTCGATGGCCTTGTCCGGCAGGAAACGGTCAGTGATATACCGGTGCGACAAGGTCGCCGCCGCCACCAGTGCGGCATCGGCGATGCGTACCCCATGGTGCAGTTCGTATTTTTCTTTGATGCCGCGCAGGATGCTGATCGTATCCTCGACCGTCGGCTCGCTGACCGTCACAGGTTGGAACCGGCGGGCCAAGGCCGCGTCCTTTTCCACATATTTGCGGTATTCATCCAGGGTGGTCGCACCGACGCAGTGCAATTCGCCCCGCGCAAGTGCCGGTTTGATCAGGTTGGCCGCATCCATCGCACCATCGGATTTGCCCGCACCCACCAGCGTGTGCATCTCGTCGATGAACAGGATGATCTCACCCGCAGCACTGGTGATCTCGTTCAGCACGGCCTTCAGACGTTCTTCGAACTCACCCCGATATTTCGCGCCTGCAATCAGCGCGCCCATGTCCAGCGCCATCAGTTTCTTGTTGCGCAGGGATTCCGGCACGTCGCCGCTGATGATGCGCAGGGCCAGGCCCTCCGCGATGGCGGTCTTACCGACGCCGGGTTCACCGATGAGAACGGGGTTGTTCTTGGTCCGGCGCGACAGCACTTGCATCGTGCGGCGGATTTCCTCGTCGCGACCGATGATCGGGTCGATCTTGCCTTGCTCTGCCGCCTCGGTCAGATCGCGGGCATATTTCTTTAACGCTTCATAACCTTCTTCGGCACTCGCGGTGTCGGCGGTGCGTCCCTTGCGGATGTCGTTGATCGCGGCGTTCAGCTTTTGCGCCGTGACGGCACCGGCGTCCAGCGCCTCCTTGGCCTTGCCTGGGACCATGGCCAGCGCTATCAGAATACGCTCCACCGGGACAAAGCTGTCACCGGCCTTTTTGGCGATCTTGGTTGCCTCGTCCAGAACCTTGACCATCGTGGTGTCGGTAAAGGGTTGCGCGTCGCCCGACACTTTCGGCAATTTGGCAATCGCCGCATCGACGGCCGTCGCCACAAGCGACGGCTCGCCGCCCGCACGTCGGATCAGATTGGCGCTGAGCCCCTGATCATCGTCCATCAACGCCTTGAGAAGGTGTTCGGCCGTCAGCCGCTGGTGACTTTCCCGCGTCGCGATGGTCTGTGCGGCCTGCAGGAATCCACGCGACCTTTCCGTGAATTTTTCCAAATCCATCGGTCATTCTCCTTTTGCCAGCACCACACGCCTGCGCCCTAAAGAGGCACGCCGACCATGGCCTTGCCCCTCAGATGGGAAACCTGCGCCGCGCTTGCAAGCGCCGCCATGACCCATGTCAATATTTCTACAGATTTCCCGGGTCGCGCTCATAGCGGGCATAGGCAAAGGCCGACCCGTCAGGTGCCCAGTTCGGCACATTCATCGTGCCCTGCCCGCCGGTAAACTCCATGATGCGGCGGCGGTCAGTGCCATCGGGCTTGCACAGGACCAGCGCCACGGGCAGATCGCGCGGATGACCTTCGGTCCCCGGCGGATAGGCAAGGTACAGCAGGTGCCGCCCGCAAGGCGAGGGATGTGGAAACCAGTTCACGTGGTCATCGGCGAACAGTTTGTGCTGACCTGCACCATCTGCCGCCATCACCCAGATCTGGGCATGTCCGTCGCGGTCGCAGTTATAGTAAATCTGGGTCCCATCGGCGGAAAAGTCCGACCCGTCGTGGTGTCCCTGTCCTTGGGTCAGGCGTTGTTCTTGCCCCGTTTCAAGGTTCAGCTTGTAGATATCAAGGTTGCGCGTCCCCCCCCGTGCGGCGGGATAGGTCAGCCATTTTCCATCGGGCGACCAGCCGTGGAACCAGCTGGGCGGGGCCACGCTGACCAGCTTTGGTTTCCCCCCGGCAATGGGCACAACAAATATCTCCGACCCCTTTTCAAGGTGATGCGATGACAGCGCAATCTCGGTGCCGTCCGGGCTGATCGCATGGTCGTTGTTGCATTTGATCGCGACACCCGTCGGAACCTCTAGCAAGTCTGGCGCGTCAAACGGCACACGCCAAAGACGTCCGTCGGCATTCACCAGAAGGCCCGAGTTATCGGGATACCAGTTCGGCGCCTCGATCAGGCGATCCGTCGTCAGGATGTGCCGGACATTGCCTGTCGCGATATCGTAAACTTCGAGTACTGAGGTCAATTGCGCACCTGTGGTGTCAGAGGTTTCTTGTGGCATCGGTCGCCCTGAACGGGCCGAAGTCCCGAACCAAAACGGCCATGCGCCCGGCTTGTCCAGCGCTTGGCCCCAACACAAGCCCGGCAGGTTCCAGCTGTCAATCGGCAAGCGCTGCGCGCAAGGCGCGTACCTCCCGCGCGTCGGTCTGGCGCCGCGTGGGACCTGAAAATCCTAACGCGACGGCTGCGGCGGCTGCGGGAGTGCTGATGGCGCAGGAGGCATGGATGTCAGTCAGCGGCAGATGGCGCAGGGCACCGACTGTCCGGGCGTTGATGCCGGACCCCGGCATGATCACGATGCGTCCGGCCGCACGGGCAAACAGCCGTTCCAACCGGTCGGCCCCCTTGATCGCCGTCGTGGCCCCACCAGAGGTCAAGATACGCGGTAGTCCAAGGGTGATGGCATCCTCCAGCGCCTGATCAAGATCGGGCGCAAGATCAAGGGCGCGGTGCAGGGTTTGGCCCATGTCATGGGCGGCCGCAGCCAGCGCGCGCAACACAGGTATATTCAGTGTGCCATCGGGATTGTTCGCGCCGTAAACCACACCTGCCAATCCAGCATCACGCGCGGCCCGGATATCCGCCAGCATCACCTCGACGTCGGAGGCTCCATAGACAAAATCCCCGTCGCGCGGCCTGATCATTGCATAGACAGGAACCGGTGACGCGGCGGCCATGTCCATCAGTCCGCGCGACGGCGTCAGGCCACCGACTGCCAGTGCCGAGCAAAGCTCGATCCTGTCGGCACCACCCGTGATTGCGGCGGCCAGACCCTCGGGCGAATCCACGCATATTTCGATCAGGGGCTGGGGCATTGCGACCTCATGGCGTGGCACCCGGCCTGCATGGCAGCGTTTGGCGCGCGCGCCAAGGCTGGTTGACACGATCACGCTTGCAGATCATCAGGCCCGGACCCCGCTGGATGGAGCGTTACATATGACCGATGACCGCCTGATCGTTGCGCTTGATGTGCCGAATGTCGTCGCCGGACTGGACATGGTTCAGCGCATTGGCGACGCGGTCAGCTTTTACAAGATCGGTCTGGGAATGCTGACCGGCGGCGGGCTGGCCCTTGCCAACGAGCTGAAGCAGGAACATGGCAAGCGCGTGTTTCTGGACATGAAGCTGTTCGATATCGGCGCGACGGTCGAGGCAGCGGTACGCGGATTGGTGCAGTACGAACTTGATTTCCTGACCGTCCATGGCGATCCGCAAGTGGTGCGCGCCGCCGCCGAGGGCCGCGCGGGCAGCGTCACCAAGATCCTTGCCGTGACGATCCTGACGTCGCTTGACCGCACCGATCTTGACGCCAACTTGATCCGTGCGGGCGACATCGCCGAAATCGTGGTCGAACGCGCAGCACGGGCGCTGGCCGCAGGGGCGGATGGCGTGATCGCAAGCCCGCATGAGGCACATCTGATGCGCGCCCTGCCCGAGGCGCAGGGGAAACTGATCGTCACGCCCGGCGTGCGTCCCGCCGGGGCCGCTGCTGGCGACCAAAAGCGCATCGCGACACCCGCAGATGCACTGCGGGCAGGCGCGGATCACATCGTTGTCGGCAGGCCGATCTGGGCAGACAGGAGCCCACGGGCGGCAGCAAAGGCTGTCATCGCATCAATGACCTACTGATCGTTGATGTCCTTGTCCCAGACTTTCACCTGACCCTTACGGACGCCCATGGTCCGGCGCAGCGCGTACCACGCCGCCAGCGATACCACGGCAAAAATCAGGATCAGCGCGGCAAGGCCTGTTGGAGCAAGGCCAAGACCGACCAGAATGCCGGTCACGACCGCGCCGATCGCAAAGCCGAGGAAGATGAAGCCCGGCGCCAGCACCTCAAGCACCCCGAGTGCGAACCCTGCGACAACCCAGACCCACCAGACCGCCCACATTTTACAAGCGCCCCTTCAGCATCTTGAACGCATCACCAAAGGCATCCAGCGCTTGCGCGGGCACGATGATTGTCTGCTTGCCCGCCCCCTGCCCCACGGCGGTCAGCGCCTCGACCTGCTTCAGCGCCACCTGATACTGTGCCGCCTCGATCCCGTTTTCCTTGATCGCACCGGCGATCACACCCGTGGCATAAGCCTCGGCATCGGCCAGCACGCGGCGGGCCTTGGCCTCTTGCTCGGCGGCGTAAAGCTCGGCATCGGCGTTCAGTTCCACGGCACGTTTCTTGCCCTCAGCCTCGGTCACCTGGGCGCGGCGGGCGCGCTCGGCGTTCAGCTGTTGCAGCATCGCGGTCCGGGTTGCATCGTCGAGGTTGACGTCTAGAATTTCGGCCCGTGTCACCTCGATCCCCCAGTCATCGACCAACAGACGGACCTGCTCGCGGATGTTGGTTGCGACCTCGGCGCGATTTGATTGCAGATGGTCCAGTTCCATCTTGCCAATCTCGCTGCGCACGATACCCGCCACGGTAGTGGCAATCGCGGCATCGACATCGCGGATCCGGTAAACGGTCTTTTCCGGCTCCGTGATCCGGTAGAAGACCGACGTTTCGACCTTCACCAGAACGTTGTCGGTGGTGATGGCGTCCTGATGCGCCGTCGGCAGCTGGCGTTCCAGAATGCTGACCTTGTGCGCGACCCGGTCGAGGAAGGGCACCACGAAATTCAAGCCGGGTCCCAACACGGAGCGCAGCCGCCCGAAACGTTCGACCACATGCTTTTCGCTTTGCGGCACGATCCGGACGCCGAGGAAAATGCAGATAATGATAAAGACGGCAATTGCCGCAAGGGCGGCATTCGCGCCAAGAAATTCAGCAATATTCATCAGAAAAGCTCCCGTTGAAGGCTCAGCGGCACATTGGCCAAATGCAAAGCATCCGGCAAGCGTTGCTTTGCCGGATGCGTGTGGAGGTCATGCTATCGTGGGCGCAATGCAACCCTAGCGAATGGGTGCATCATCCTCGTCGTCGTCATCATCACCCTGCGGCAAGTTGAAAAAGCTTTCCGCGTCGGAGAAGTCGCCTGGATGATCGTCGTCGTCATCCCTGCCAAAGGTTTCCAGCCCCGCCACTTCGGTTGGAATCTTGGCTTCGGGTGCCATCGTCAGCGACTGTTCGGTCGACACCAGCTTGCGCCGCTCGTCGTCCGACATCACGACTCCATCGGCGGCCTTTTTGCGCGCGGCGGCCTGCACCGCGGCATCCAGTTCCGACTGACGGCAAAGACCAAGCGCGACCGGGTCGATCGGCGAGATGTTGTTGATATTCCAGTGGCTGCGTTCGCGGATCGACAAGATCGTGGGCTTGGTGGTGCCGACCAGTTTGCCGACAGCGCCATCAGACAGTTCAGGATGAAACTTGACCAGCCAAAGAATGGCAGCCGGACGGTCCTGGCGTTTGGACAGCGGCGTGTAGCGCGGGCCGCGACGCTTTTCCTCGCCCACGGCAGAGGCATTGAATTTCAGCTTCAGCTTGTACAAGGGATCGGCCTGGCCGCGTTCGATCTCGATCGCGTCCAACTGGTTGTTGGCCACCGGATCAAACCCTTTGACGCCCGTTGCCACATCACCGTCGGCAATCCCCTGCACTTCAAGTTCGTGCATGCCGCAGAACTCGGCCACCTGACGGAAGGTCAGCGTGGTGTTGTCCACGAGCCAGACGGCAGTGGCTTTTGCCATAAGCGGTTTCGACATCGGATCTCTCCTTTACAAATCTTTCCCGGGCCGGGAAAACGGCGGCGAACCTTGGTCCGCGATTTCCACGAATTCTGGGAAGTCGAGGGCTCGTATAGGCCCATTTCGGGTGAAGGAAAAGCAAAAATGCGGGCAGTCCTGTTGGTGTTGGCGGCGATCCTTTTCACCGGTTCTGCGCGGGCCGATGGGGAACGTGCGGGGGATTTTGACTATTATGTCCTTTCGCTGTCGTGGTCATCAGCCTGGTGCGCGCTGGAAGGCGACGCACGCGACGACCCGCAATGCGATATCGGGCGCGGTCTGACCTTTGTCTTGCACGGGTTGTGGCCGCAGTCTGAACAGGGCTGGCCGCAATACTGCCGAACCGGCGAACGCGATCCGGCCCGCGCCGCCACGGCTGCCATGGCCGACATCATGGGCGGGTCCGGTGTCGCCTTTTACCAATGGAAAAAGCACGGTCGCTGTTCGGGCCTTTCGGCTGATGCCTTCTTTGCGACGGCGCGCCGCGCGTTTGCTTTGGTGACCGTGCCGCCGTTGTTCGCGCGGGTCCGTCGCGACCTTGAGGTGCCACCCGAGATCATCGAAAGCGCATTTCTCGAAAGCAACCCGGGCCTTTCGCGCGACATGGTAACCGTGACCTGCCGCGACGGGCTGATCCAGGAGGTCCGCATCTGCATGGACAAGGACCTGTCCCCTCGCCGCTGCGGCAATGACGTGATCCGCGACTGCCGCCAGCAAGATGCGGTGCTTGAGGCCCTGCGCTAACGAATATTCGGACAAGCCAAACTCGCGACCGCCATCAAATGGCGCGATCGCGAGTGTGGGTCGTTGGGGAAAGGGCGGCGGGATCGGAGGTACAGGGAACAACGCAAAACCAGTGAAAAAGACAACCTTTGAATACATTCACTTCCAATGATCGGTCCCAACCAGCATGGGGGATACTGCTTGGGTAAAGTAAGGATCGAAAAATCCCGATCCCGCCAAGGAAATGTATAGCACCCGGGCACCGCGACCGCGCGTTAAGAAACCGTCAATCTGGTTGCGGTCGCGTGATTAGACCGCAATGGGTGCGCGACTAGTCTGCCACCTTCAGGACGATCTTACCCATATGACCCGGGCTTTCGACGCGCCAATGCGCGGCGGCGGCTTCGGTCAGGGCGTATTCGCTGTCATGCACGACGCGCAGCGCGCCCCGTGCGATCATGGGCCAAACCTGCGCCTCAACCGCCTCGGCAATCCGGGTTTTGGCAAGGTCCGACTGCGGGCGCAGCGTCGATCCAGTGAACGTCAGTCGGCGCATCATCAGTTCGGAAAAATTTGCTTCAACCTTGGCGCCTTGCAGGAAGGCGATCTGGACCAGACGCCCATCGTCGGCCATGGCCTTGATGTTGCGCGGAAGGTAGGGGCCCCCAACCATGTCAAGGATCAGGTCCGCACCGCCTTCGGCGCGCATGATTTTGACGAAATCCTCATCCTTGTAGTTGATGGCCCGTTCCGCCCCGAGCGACCGGCAGAGATCGCACTTTTCTTCGCTGCCCGCTGTCGAAAAGACCCGTGCGCCAAGCGCCTTGGCGATCTGGATCGCGGTGGTGCCGATGCCCGAGGTGCCACCATGAACAAGAAACCGGTCCCCCGCCTTGAGGCCGCCACGCATCACGACGTTGGACCAGACGGTAAAACAGGTTTCCGGCAGGCAGGCCGCATCCCGCAGCGACATGCCCGCAGGGATCGGCATGGCGTGGGTCGCAGGCGTCGCAACATATTCGGCGTAACCCCCGCCCGGCAGCAGGGCTGTCACCTTGTCACCGATCTGCCAGCGCGTAACGCCCTGCCCCAGGGCCACGACCGTCCCCGACGCCTCAAGTCCCGGCAAGGGCGAGGCGGTGACCGGCGGCGCATATGCCCCAGCGCGCTGCAACGCATCGGGGCGGTTTACCCCGGCATAGGCAACCCGGATGACAATGTGGCCGTAAGCGGGGACAGGCACCGGAACAGATGCCGGTTTCAGCACATCCGGACCGCCGGGTTCGGAAATCTCCATCGCCAGCATGCTGTTGAGAAGTGTCATGGAATCCTTCCGCCTTTCAAGGAACCTTGCGGCCCATATTGCTCCAACGTCCTTTTGCCTCAGAAAGGCTTTCCAGAACCTTAGCCGGGCCGGCAAGAACAGCCTTCGCAACCGGATTTTCGCCAATCGCGGCCTTGAGCTTTTCGATTTCCATTACGTCGGCGATCCGGCGGTCCAGAAAATCCCAGGTCGCCTGATGGTCCGGGCTGTCATCCCCCAGCCAGAACAGCACCGTGGCGCCATAGACCCCCGACAGGGTGGCGCGTTTGGTGTACCAGTTCAGATCGCGCTTGGTATCGCCAAGGGCCGTCCAGATCGCATCCGCCGTGCCCCAGATGGCGCTGGCCCCTTGGGCTGCGTTCTGCGGCAGAGAGAACAGCGTGGTCCCGCGCCGCACCAGTTCGATATCGGCCGCCTCGATGCGCAGGCGGACCGCGCGGGCGATCCGGTCGCGAAAGCGCAAGGCCGACAGGTCCGCCGCGGCAAGGGCCGACAGCATCGTGCGATCCCCGCGTCGATGGTAGGCCAGTGCCAGATCCAGCCCCCCTTTGGGGTAGGCCAGTCGCGCCGTCGCGGCATCGACACCCGATTCGGTGATGGCGGCACGCAGGGTCGTTTCGGACCACCCGTCAAAGGGTACATGCGCCATGGCGGCGTCCAGAAGTCTTTCCTTGGCGGTGTCGTGATCCATTTTTGTCCTCTTGTCGTCCTGCGCGCGTGACCCGGCCTGCCACCGCAGACGCGCGGTAGACAAGTGGCCCTTGCCTTGTTATAGGCCGCTTCGCCTGCACAGACAGTGCAACTTTAACCTAGGAAGGTGGTGACAACCACATGCAGGTCAGCGTCCGCGACAATAACGTCGAGCAAGCCCTTCGGGCCCTCAAGAAAAAGCTCCAGCGCGAAGGCGTTTTTCGGGAAATGAAGCTTAAGCAACATTTCGAAAAGCCCTCCGTTAAAAAAGCACGCGAGCAAGCAGAAGCCATCCGGCGTTCGCGCAAGCTAGCGCGCAAGAAGCTTCAGCGCGAAGGCGGTCTTTAAGGCCAATCGTCGTTAGCGAATACTGAGGCAGCGATGCCTGAGCCCGATCAACCCCCGACCGCCACGGCCGGGGGTTTTTCATTGGACGGATGGGCATGTCAACCGCCTGCAAGCGACACAGGCCAGCATGACCCCGTGAAACGTCAACCGGCAGATGCCCGCAACGGCGACGTTTGATAAGGCGGCCAACGTGGCTGTAGGCATGGA
>JBKJVF010000101.1:0-12532 GCA_046589965.1 Paracoccaceae bacterium | reverse complement strand
GTTCAATCCGGCTAACCGAGCGCCTCAGCCCTGACGGGCCTTGTAGCGTTTCTGCGTCTTGTTGATCACATAGACGCGGCCTTTTCGGCGCACGACCTGGCAATCGCGATGACGCGTCTTCAGCGAGCGGAGCGAGTTCGCAACCTTCATCGATCTTCTCCTACCTGCGGCGCGTCTGCGCCTTGCGAAAACTGTCTGTCCCCCGAAATGGGAAACGGTGAATGGTGGGCGGTACTGGGATCGAACCAGTGGCCACTACGATGTCAACGTAGTGCTCTACCGCTGAGCTAACCGCCCGTGCCACGTTTCCGCCAGATGCCCAAAACAAAATGGACGCGGGCGAAACCGCGTCATGGGTCGGGTCTATACGCAAGGTCGCCTGCCGGTTCAAGGGGTGTTGGCTTGAATCGAAAGCGCGCTATAGTCGTTTCAACATGGACCCAAAGATGCCGCCCCACGCCTTTCACCTGACCCGCCCCGTGCGGCCCACGACCCCCGTCATCTTTTCCTCGCCCCATAGCGGGCGGGACTACGATCCCCAGTTCCTCCGCCACTCGGTTCTGGACATGCGGGCAATCCGTTCGTCCGAAGATGCCTTTGTCGATCAGTTGTTTGCCATGGCACCCGACCATGGGGCACCCTTGCTTGCCGCCCGTGCCCCGCGCGCCTTTATCGACCTGAACCGGGCGCCGGACGAGCTTGACCCGTCCGTGATCGAAGGCATTGCCCGCGCAGCGCACAATCCGCGCATTTCGTCTGGTCTCGGGGTCATTCCGCGCGTCGTGGCCGGCGGCCAATCGATCTATCGCGGCAAGATGCCCTTGGCCGAGGCGGAAACGCGGCTTCGGCAATATTGGCACCCCTTCCACGACATGTTGCGCCTATTGCTGGACGAGACGCTGCATCAGTTTGGCCAAGCCGTGCTGATCGACTGCCATTCGATGCCGCATGAGGCGATCGAGGCACACGGTCGTGCAGGGCGGCCACTTCCCGAAGTGGTGCTTGGCGACCGGTTTGGTGCCGCTGCCAGCGGCGATGTCATGGACCTTGTCGAGGCTGCTTTTGGGCGGGCAGGGCTGCGCGTCGTCCGCAACGCTCCCTTCGCCGGGGCCTACATCGCACAGACCTATGGCCGTCCACTGCGCAATCAGCATGTGGTGCAGGTCGAAATTGACCGCGCGCTGTACATGGACGAGGCGACCGTCGCTCCCCGCGCGGATTTCCATCAATTCCGCATGGTCATGGCCAATGTCGTGGCCGAGATCGCAGCATTCGGCAAATCGGCCCTGCCGCTGGCGGCGGAATAGCATCGCTGTTTTGATTTGGTGCGGACGGAAGGCGCGCAGTCGTGCCTTTGATCCGTGTCAGTCTTGCCGCATCGCCGCGCTTGCCAAGGACCTGAACGAACGCACCCGATTCGGGGCGTCATGGCGCCCATTACGCCGCAGTCGACGCTTGGATCGACCTGTAGCAGTCAGCGAAGTGCGCGGCCCTTGATGATCGCATCGCTGCCGAAACGCGCGCGGATGGCGTCGGTTGCGCGTTCAGCGGCCGCGCGCTTGACACAGTGCGGGTCCAGAAGGTCGCCGTTGAGGTCGGCCTGATCCTCAGGCGCGAGGTCCGAAATGCCGACACCGATCAGCCGAAACGGGCCCTTCCCGGCAGCGGGCGCGAACAGGTCCGCCGCAGCGCGGTCGATGCGGTCGGTCAATTGAGTCGGATCGCCCAGGGAATGGCGACGGCTGACCAGTTGAAAATCGCTGCGCTTGAGTTTCAGCGTCACGGTGCGACCCGCCAGACCCTTGGCTTTGGCACGGTCGGCAACCTGTTCGGACAGCCGCCAGATATGCCCGTCAAGGATGTCAGGATTGTCAGTATCTTCGTTGAACGTGGTTTCCTTTGAGATCGACTTCAGCCGTTCATCCCGGTTGACGCGCCGCGTATCCTCACCCCTTGCAAGGCTATAAAGCCGCTCGCCCATGCTGCCGAACCGCGCGCCCAGATCGCGCCGGTCCCAGCGCAGCAAGTCCGCGATGGTCCGGATGCCGGCGGCATCCAGCGCGCCTTGCGTCGCCGCACCCACGCCCCAGATGATCCGCACCGGCTTTGTCCGCAGAAAATCCGCTGTCTCGGCGCGACCGATGACTGAAAACCCGCGCGGCTTGTCCAGGTCCGACGCGATCTTGGCCAGAAACTTGTTGTAGCTCAGGCCGACCGACCCGGTCAGGCCCAGCTCATCCTCCATCCGTTTCAAAAGGCGAAGCAGCATCACGACAGGCGGCGCGCCATGCAGCCGCGCGGTGCCGGTCAGGTCCAGAAACGCCTCGTCCAGCGACAACGGCTCGATCGCGGGGGTCAGGTCTTCCATCATCGCGCGGATCTTGCGGGACGCCTCAACATAGGCCGGAAACCTGGGTTTCACGACGACCGCCTGCGGACACAGCTTCAACGCCTGAAACATCGGCATGGCCGAGCACACGCCCGAGATGCGTGCGATGTAGCAACAGGTGGACACCACGCCCCGCGTGCCCCCGCCAACGATCACCGGCTTGTCCGCAAGATCGGGATTGTCGCGCTTTTCGACAGAGGCATAGAACGCGTCGCAGTCCATATGCGCGATGGTCAGGTCATAAAGCTCCGGATGGGACAGCGCACGCGGCGACCGGCAGGCGGGGCAACGCGCGCCAGCGTCAAACGAGGTCAAGCAATCGCGGCACAGGGCGGGCATGGCGGCAGTCTAGCGCGACGGGCACAAAATGAGAACAGGGATCACCGGATGCCAAAAGCCGGGACCTTGCCCCGGACCCCAGGATATTTCTCCAACAAGAAACGCTAACGGCTGAGACCGCCCGCCAGATCCGGCACGTCCAGCGCAGAAAACCCGTAATGGCGCAGCCAGCGCAGGTCAGCCTCAAAGAACGCTCGCAGATCGGGTATGCCGTATTTCAGCATGGCGATGCGGTCGATGCCCATGCCAAAGGCAAAGCCCTGCCACTGGGTCGGGTCCACCCCCGCCGCCGCCAGCACCTTGGGATGCACCATGCCGGAACCAAGGATTTCCATCCACTTGTCGCCCTCGCCGATGCGCAACTGACCGCCGACATTGGAATAACGGATGTCGACCTCGGCGGACGGTTCGGTGAACGGGAAATGCGATGCGCGGAACCGCAGTTCGACCTTGTCCACTTCGAAGAAGGCACGGCAGAACTCTTCCAGCACCCATTTGAGGTTCGCCATCGAGATGTCGCGGTCGATCGCCAGCCCCTCAACCTGATGGAACATCGGCGTATGGGTCTGGTCCATGTCCATCCGGTAGACGCGGCCCGGCGCGATCACCCTGATCGGCGCGCCTTGGTCCATCAGCGCGCGGATCTGCACCGGGCTGGTATGGGTACGCAACACATGTGGCGGGCGGTTGTCACCCTCGGCGCGGTGCATGAAGAACGTGTCATGCTCCTGGCGCGCAGGGTGTTCGGGCGGGATGTTCAAGGCGTCGAAATTGTACCAGTCGCTTTCGACCTGCGGGCCTTCGGCGACGGCAAAGCCCATATCGGCAAAAATCGCGGTCAGCTCTTCCATGACCTGTGACACAGGATGGATGGTGCCACGCGGGCGGGGGCGGGCGGGCAGCGTGACATCCAGCCATTCCGACCGCAGCCGTTCGTCAAGCGCTGCATCGCCAAGCGCCGTCTTCTTGGCCCGCAAAGCGGCGTCGATCTCATCCTTCAGCGCATTGAGCGCCGCGCCGGCAGCCTTGCGTGCTTCGGGGTCCATCTTGCCCAAGGTTGCCATCTGCGCCGAAATCTCGCCCTTCTTGCCAAGGGCGGCCACGCGGACCTCTTCCAGCGCCGCCTCGCTGTCTGCGGCTGAAATGCTGTTCAGATAGCGTGCTTTCAGGTCGTCCATCGCGCTCTCCCCTGGAACGGGACGGTGCTAGCGGGAAGGGCCCAGCGATGCAAGGGGCCGGGACGCGATCAAAAGATCGACCTGCGCCCGCGCAGCTCCAGTATCCGGCGCGAACGGGTGACCTTGCCGTGGGTGGAGGTGATCGACATCGGTGGAGGTTTCATCTGCTTTTCGATCACCACCATGGAATCGAAAAACCGTATCTCGCCGATCTCGGCCGCCAACGGGTGCACGGGAAACCCCGCATCATCCTCGGTGTACCAGCTGTGCATCTTGTCGATCAGGTCCTTGGCAAATTCGATGAAACTGCCCGGTGCGCGGTGCCCCCCACCAAATCCTGGCCAATAGCTGCTATGGGTGTCTTCGACCACATAGAACCCGCCATCGGCTAGATGTGGCCACAGCGACTGAAAGCTGGTGATCTGCTGATGCATCTGGTGACCGCCATCATCCACGATCAGCTGAAACGGCCCCCGGTCATGCGCGACTTTGCTAAGAAACACCGCGTCGGCCTGATCCCCGATCCAGATCTCGGTACCGGGCAGTTCCAGCGCCTTGCAGGCAGGGTCGATGTCGAGGAACGTCAGCCGCGCGTCAGGCGCAAAGAATTCGCGCCACATCCTGAGCGAGCCGCCCTTGTAGACGCCTATTTCCAGAAACGAGATATTGCGACCCTTCCAGCCTGCCAACAAGAGGTCATAGATGTCCAGATAATGGTCCATCTTGAACAGCGTACGGTCGTCGGTGCGGCTGAGAAAATCGCGGAAATAGCGCGCGTTTGCCATCCAAGGTCCTGCGAAAAGGTGTCAGGTTGGTCGCATCTGCCCGACATTTGCGAATTCACCCGCGAAACCTGCCACAGGTCGCGCAGGGAAGCACGGCATTCCGAAAATAATGGATGTGCGTTGGCCCAACATTCCGCTCGCACAGTTGCCAGACCACGCAAGCGACCCGATTAGTCAGCGGTCGCGATGAGGGGCGGGGTCTGTTGATGCTGGATGACACGCCATTCGTCATGCGACAGCCTGCGGTATGTCGACGAGCAATGGGCGACATAGTCGTCTGCATCATCGCGCGACGCAAACGCAGTGTAGGCGATCACGATTATGCCCTCTTGCGGCCGCGAAATTCGGCCGTCCGAGATGTCTACGCTGGTCCAGCGCGGCGTGCGGGAAACTGCGTCAACGGCCTCGGAACCGACAAGGATAAAAGGCTCCGCCGGGACGACCATCAGGCAGTCGGCGTCTATCAAATTACGATAGTTTTGTGCATCGCCTGTCCACAAGCTTTTTTCAAATTCCCAGACTCGCGTATCATCCATGGCCCTGCCTTGCGTTACCTGAAAGCAAAACCCGCCATACTGGGGCATGGTTCCATAGTCCGACCAAATGAAAAAGCCCCGCACCAACGTGCAGGGCTTTGATCACAAAGTGTTAGGGCAGTATCAGACCAGCGCAGCCTTGGCTTGCGCTGCGATGGCGTTGAACGCCTCGGGCTCATGCACGGCCAGATCGGCCAGAACCTTGCGGTCGACCTCGATCCCGGCCTTGGACAGGCCGTTGATTAGGCGCGAATAGGTGAATTCGGCATCGAACAGCCGAACCGCAGCGTTGATCCGCTGAATCCACAGCGCGCGAAAGTTGCGCTTGCGGGCCTTGCGGTCGCGGGTCGCATACTGCTGGGCCTTGTCGACGGCCTGCGTAGCGGTGCGAAAGTTGGTGGAACGGGCGGCATAGTAGCCAGCCGCCTTCTTGATCACCTTGCGGTGGCGGGCGTGCGTGACAACACCGGATTTGACGCGTGACATCTGGTGCTCTCCTTACCGGTCGTACGGCATGTACTTCTTGACGATCTTGGTGTCCGAAGCGGACAGCAGCATCGTGCCAGAAGCATCGCGAATGAATTTCGTCGTGCGCTTGATCATGCCGTGCCGCTTGCCGGCAACGCCAGCCTTGGCCCGACCGGAGGCGGTGAAGCTGAAACGCTTCTTGGCCGCCGACTTGGTCTTCATCTTGGGCATTTCCATCTCCGTGGTTTCAGGCACGACTCGGCATGCCACTTTGGCCGGCCGTGCGGGTAAGAAGGCGTCGTAATAGGCGGCGCCAATCAAAGGCGCAAGGGGGAAGATCGGCGGCGTCGGCTAGTTTGTCAGCCGACTGAAGACCTTGAGCATGGCCCGTGGAATTTCGCCAAACGTATAGCCAGACGGCCGTTGCGTCAGCGCCACCACGATCAGGATCACCGACACCATCAGAAAGATCGCGCCGACACGTGGCGGCCGCCCCTCGGTCCACGCGTTCAAAAGCGATGGCAAAGTGAACAAACCAAGGATGATTCCGACAGTCAGGTAAAGATCAGTATCCACGCGCTCACACCTTTTCGACCCGTCACGAAAAGGTTACTCGGGCTCGACTCTAGAAATCAACCTTTCGTCGCAAGGCGCCACACGCAAAATGTTTGTTGTGCCTTTGACGTTGAAGGGCACACCCGCCGTCACCACGATCTGATCTTCTTCGGTTGCAAAGCCGTGGTCGCGCGCCGCCCGGATCGCCGCGATCACGGCCCCCTTGAACCGGTCCTGCGGTTCCGTGATGACGCAATAGGCGCCCCAGGTCAGTGCCATGCGCCGGGCCGACGACATCAGCGGTGTCATGGCAATGATTGGCACGCGCGGGCGTTCGCGCGCGACCAGGCTGGCCGTGGTGCCGGTCTGGCTGAAGCAGCAGATCGCCTTGATGTTGGTGGCTTCGGCGATTTCGCGTGCCGCCGCCACGATCCCGTCGGCGATGGTTTCGCGGCGAATCACGCGGCTGGCCTCGATGATGGACTGATAGGTCGGGTCTTTTTCGACCGACATGGCGACGTTGTGCATCGTCGTCACGGCTTCGATCGGATATTTGCCGGCGGCGGATTCCGCAGACAACATGATGGCATCCGCACCTTCGTAGATTGCGGTCGCCACGTCGGACACTTCGGCCCGCGTCGGCACAGGCGATTCAATCATCGATTCCAGCATCTGCGTCGCCACGATCACCGGTTTCGCGGCGGCGCGTGCACCCCGGACCAGCCGCTTCTGGATCGGTGGCACGGAATAGACTGGCAGCTCGACCCCCAGATCGCCGCGCGCGACCATGATGCCATCCGACACCTGCAGGATTGCGTCATAGGCTTTGACCGCGGCAGGCTTTTCGATCTTGGACAGGATCGCCGCCCGACCCTTAGCCAGATGGCGCGCCTCGATCACATCCTCGGGGCGCTGCACGAACGACAAGGCAAGCCAGTCGATGCCCAACTCACAGGCAAATTCCAGATCGACGCGGTCCTTTTCGGACAGCGCCGCGACCGGCAGAACCACGTCCGGGACGTTGACGCCCTTGCGATTGGAAATCGTGCCACCAACCTGCACCGTGCAATTGGCAAAATCCTTGCCGCACTCATCGACGATCAAACGGATCTTGCCGTCATTGATCAAAAGCGAGGCCTTGGGCTCAAGGGCGGCAAAAATCTCGGGGTGGGGCAGGTTCACGCGGGTGGCGTCACCGGGCTTGGGCGACAGGTCCATGCGGAACTTGGCCCCCTCGACCAGTTCCTCGGACGGGTTGGCAAAGACGCCGACGCGCAGTTTCGGCCCCTGAAGGTCGGCAAGGATGCCGATCGGCCGGCCCGTATCGGCCTCGACCTTGCGGATGATTTCATGGCGTTTGCGGATGTCGTCATGGGTGCCGTGGCTCATGTTCAGCCGGAACACATCGGCGCCTGCATCAAAAAGCGCACGGATCATTTCGTATGTGCTTGAGGCAGGGCCAAGCGTTGCCACGATCTTTACATTACGAAGGCGTTTCATGGGGGCATTCCTTCTTGCAGGTTTTTCGTCTCGTGGCCGAGGGCGTTATGGCGCAATTGGATTGGCGGGGCAACCGCGCCGTTTGCGCTAACCTTGGATTGGGTTCATCGGGCCTATGCGCGACAACGGTGCACCGCAGGATGGACGTGGCGCACGACGAAATGTATGCCACTTTCAGGTACAGCCACGGAGATCGGTTTGGCATTTGTCATCATCGGCAAGGATCGCCCCGGTCGCTGGGTGGTCAGTTGTGATCACGCCTCGAATGCAGTGCCGGATTGGGTCAGCGGCGGTGATCTGGGCATCGCGCCACAGGATATGGCGCGTCATATTGCCTGGGACGTGGGGGCCGCAGGTCTGGCGCTGGCGTTGGGCGAGGCGCTCGACAGTCCGGTGATCCTGTCGCAGTTCAGCCGTCTTGTGATCGATCTCAACCGCGGCAAGGACGATCCGACCCTCGTTATGCAGCTTTATGATGGGACCATCATTCCGGGCAATCGACACATCACGCCAGACGACATCGCCACACGAAACGCGCGCCTTTATGACCCCTACCACCAAGCACTGGGAACGCTGATGGCGCGCCAACCTGATGCGGTGCTGTTGGCGGTGCATTCCTTCACCCCCTGCCTCAAAGGTCGCCAGCCCCGGCCCTGGCATGTCGGCGTCCTTTACAGCCATCTTGGACCGGAGCTTTCGCTGCCGTTGGTGCAGGCGCTCGCACGTGACCGGGACCTGTGTGTTGGCGACAATGAACCCTATGCCGGGCATTTGCCGGGCGATTCCATAGATCAGCACGCCCTGCAGACGGGTCGCTTGAACACCCTGATCGAGGTCAGGAACGACCTGATCAGCGATGCACAGGGCCAAAAGGCTTGGGCCACGCGGCTGGTGCCGCACCTTTGGGACGCGTTGGCAGCGGCAGAATCTGCCTGAGGTCAGATCGCGGTCTTGCGCATCTCGTCGATGTACAATTCGCGCAGTCGTTTGGCGACCGGCCCCGGTTTGCCGTTACCGACATCCGTCCCGTCGATCTGTACCACCGGCATCACGAAGATGGACGCTGCAGTCGAAAACGCCTCATCCGCGGCTTGTGCTTCGGCGACGGTAAAGGGACGCTCTTCGACCTCGTACTGCGCTTCGGTGGCAAAGCGCAGGACAGACGCGCGGGTAATCCCGTGCAGGATGTCCGTCGACAGATGGCGGGTGATGATCCTGTTGCCCTTGACGATATAGGCGTTGTTCGACGTGCCCTCGGTGATCCCGCCATCGTCGGCGACAAACCAGCTGTCGTCGCAACCGGCCTTTTTGGCCATCATCTTGCCCATCGACGGATACAAAAGCTGCGTCGTCTTGATGTCCACACGACCCCAGCGCAGGTCGGGAATGCTGATCACTTTGAACCCGGTCTGGGCGGCGGGCGCATCGGCGAGGTTCGGCACGTTCTGGGTGAAGGCCACGATTGTCGGCGACAGGCTGGCATCGGGAAACACGAAACTGCGGTCGCCGGGATTGCCCCGCGTGATCTGCAGATAGATCATGCCCTGATCGATACTATTCAGGCGTACCAGTTCGCGGAACACATCCGCCAAGGCGTCCGCGGTGAGGGGCTGGGCCATGTCCAATGCCGTCAGGCTGCGTTCCAGGCGGACCGCGTGGCCGACAAAGTCGATGAGTTTGCCATCCAGCACGGAGGTCACCTCATAGACGCCATCCGCCATCAGAAATCCGCGGTCAAAGATCGACACCGTAGCCTCGGCTTCGGGCAGGTAGGTTCCGTTCACATAGACGGTACGGGTCATGGTCATCCCCAAAGTTGCGGATCGGGTGGGTGGATACCGCTGGCGTCAAAAATCAGCGGGTGGTCTCGGTCTTCGGCCAGAAGCAGCGGGCCGTCAAGGTCCACAAATGCGGCCCCGCCAGTCAATAAAGTGGCCGGGGCCATCGCAAGGCTGGTGCCGACCATGCAGCCGACCATCACACCGAACCCCATCGCCACTGCCTGATCGCGCAAGGCCAGCGCTTCGGTCAGCCCGCCGGTCTTGTCCAGCTTGATGTTCACGAGGTCGTACTTTCCGCGCAACCGGGCAAGGCTGTCCCGGTCATGGCAGGATTCGTCCGCGCAAACCGGCAGGGGCCGGGCGATTTCAGCCAGTATGTCATCATCACCAGCCTGCAGGGGTTGCTCGACCAGCGCGACACCCATGCGGATGAGATGCGGCGCAAGATCGCCATAGGTCTCTGACGTCCAGCCTTCGTTGGCATCGACGATGATCGTGGACCGCGGCGCGCCCGCCCGGACCGCCTCCAGTCTGGGCATGTCGTCGGGGGTCCCGAGCTTGATCTTGAGCAGCGGGCGATGTGCGTTCGCGACGGCGTCGGCCCGCATCTGGTCGGGCGTTCCAAGCGACAGGGTAAACGCGGTCACGACGGGATCCGGGCGAGCCAATCCAGCCAGTGTCCACGCCCGTTGGCCGGCCACTTTCGCCTCCAGATCCCACAGCGCGCAGTCGATCGCGTTTCGTGCGGCGCCGGGTGGCAGGGCCGATTGCAGATCGGCGCGGGTGATGCCGTCCGGCACATTTGCAATCTGGGCCAACACGGACTCCACCTTTTCGCCATAGCGGGCATAGGGCACGCATTCCCCCCGCCCCTTGTATCCCGCGCCGACAATTTCGACGGTCACCACATGCGCATGCGTCTTGGACCCGCGCGCGATGGTAAAAGTCTGCGCCAGACGAAACGTCTTGGCCGTTGCGGTGATCATCGGGCGTACCTTCGGCTTGCGGATCATTTCCGCATGAACCTATCGGAAAAGTATCTTGCCAACGCAACCCCGATCAGCCCAGAGGTCCAGACGAGCTTTCGCCCCCAGCCACAAGCAACTCGCGCTGGCCAAGGAGGTCTTTAGCACCCGAGGCGACAGTCGCCGAAGCCCATGAATACTGGTCGCGATGGCCGATGCCAAGGCACGCGGGAAAGATGCGACGGTGTCATCGTGCGCCAATCCGAGTTGACCAAAAGGTAAAATAGCAGCTGTTGACAGATCGCTGGAAACAGGGGCAGTCTGCCGCGAGCAAAGGCCATTAAACAGGCAATTTGCAAAGAATACCCGCGCTGCACATCCGGGACGGGAGGCCCCGTGCAGCACTCAGGGGAGGATGCACGCCCCGTAGCGCAAGCTGCGGGGCGCTGCTGTTCTCAGGGGTTCACCTCAGCGACAGATGCAGCTCGGTGATCAGGTCATCGGGCGCGGTATCCCTCGGAGTATTGCGGTAAATCTCAAAACTTGCACTGACGGCCATCTCCCGACCAGGTCATCCCGATGCCAGTCTAACCAAGCGCCTCGGCAATCATCGCTGTCGTCAGCACCGACTGCCGCTGCATGAAATCCTGCAGTTCGGCAAACATCGACCGGTTGCGCAGCGCGAAGGCCATCGCAGGCCTGATCTCGTCATGGCGCAGGCAAACGGGAATCGGCAGACCGGTCCATGCAACAAAGGATTCGATCTTGTGGCTGTTCGACGGGGTCGCAACGAACGGGCATCCCGCCAGGGCTGCGGCATAGACCCCGTGATGCTGTCCGGTCAGGTAGATCTCGGCATTGCGCAAGGTGGCCACGATATCCTCGAATGAGGCGTCTCCCATCCGCAATCGGTCGCCCTGCAGTCCCGCAAACGGGCGATCCAACAGCCCATCCTTGTGTGCACCGCCGATCACCGTTCCGTCCTTCAATCGCCGTGCCACACCCAACGCCAGAAAGACGGGGTCGGCCGCGGAGTCGAGCAGGACATGCGGCTTGCCGCCATACCGACGCGCAAAGGCCGCACTGTGGGGTTCCCGCACCGTCAGCAGTGCCAGGTCCGCAAGCAGGTCATCGCTGCTGCAGTCATATTGCTGGAACAACGCATTGACCAACATCACCTTTTTGCGCTGACGCTTGGCTTCTTCGATCATCGCCATCAGGAACCGCGCCCGATGCCCCGAATGGTGAATCGTGCCCTCGCCGTTGATCATCACCACGTCAGCCCCGGCAAAGGCATCTTCATCGACGTCGATCGTCCCGACAAAATGCGTGCCCGTGACTACCAGATCAGGCACGCCCGCCAAAGCTGCCCGCAATGACCGCATCACGGCCTTACATCCGGCATGCGGGGCGGTCGACGTGTCGTTGGCAAGAAAGAGGCGCACGTTTACCTGTGTTCTGGGGACGCCATTCGTGGCAGGCTAAACCGGGCAGGCAAACCGGCGCAACGCCAAAGCACCGACGCGGCAAGGGTGCTGCCCGTTGCACTTTTGCCAAGGCGCGGCCATATAGGACGCCGCCCCCCGATGGAGATGTCCATGAACTACCTCGAGTTTGAAAAGCCGCTGGCCGAGATCGAGGGCAAGGCCGAAGAACTGCGCGCAATGGCGCGCGCCGGATCCGGCATGGATGTGGGCCGCGAGGCCGAGGCGCTGGACCGCAAGGCGGAAACGGCACTGCGCGACCTCTACAAAAACCTGACGCCCTGGCAGAAGTGTCAGGTGGCGCGTCACCCCGACCGTCCCCACTGCAAGGACTACATCGACGCGCTGTTTGTCGAATTCACGCCACTGGCAGGCGACCGCAACTTTGCCGAGGATCATGCCGTGATGGGCGGCCTCGCCCGCTTCAACGACACGCCCGTCATGGTGATCGGCCACGAAAAGGGCAACGACACCAAGACCCGGATCGAGCGCAACTTTGGCATGGCGCGTCCCGAAGGCTACCGCAAGGCAATCCGGCTGATGGACATCGCG
>JBKJVF010000217.1:0-10962 GCA_046589965.1 Paracoccaceae bacterium | reverse complement strand
GTTCAGGAACGCCTCGTTGGCGGCGCGCAGGTTGCCTTCGGCATCGGCAAAGACGATCCCGTCCACACCTTCATGGTAAAGCTGCGTCAGCCCGTCGGACAGGTCATCGGACCGCGCCACCGCAGTGGTGGCTGCCTCGAGCTGGCACAGCAGGATACGTTCGCCCGCCGCGCGGAACATCGTTGCTGTCACCAGCAAGCGCCGCGATGATCGACGCGCCGACAGCTCCATCGGGGTCTTGCGCTCGGACGAGGCAAGGTTGGTCAGGCCCTCGAGCAATTCGCCACGGCGGCGACCGTCGAATTCCTGCGCAAGCGGCGCGCCGGTCAGTTCTGCGCGCGTGCCCCCCAATAGGTTCGCAGCCCCCTGCGAGACATCCACGATCCGCCCGGTCGATGCCGAAATCAGCACGACGGCATCACGCGACACTTCCATCAGGACGCGGTAGCGGGTGTCAGTCTCGCGCTGCGCCTCATAGTCGCGTTCCAGCGCCAGCTGTGCGGTGACCAGTTGCTGCTGCACCTCGGCGACCAGCCGAAGATCACGCCCCAGCATCAGCAACGTGCCATCCTCGGCAATCTGGTGGACGCTGTAGCGCACCGGATGCGCCCACATCGCGACATCGGCATGGTTCAGCTCGATCCCCAGGATCGGCAGGCCCTTGGCCTTGCTGTCAGCCCGGCGCATGTTGAATTTCCTGACACTTTCGGGCGAAAGGGTATCTGCAAACGGCATACCCTCCCAGCCCGCAAGCTGTCCAAAGAACCGGTGCTGCGGATTGACGACGACCGAATACACCTTTTCCGACGGCGAAATCAGCAAAGCGATATCGCAGGCCGACGCGATCACCTCGGTCAGCATTTCGGGCGCCAAAACCGGGATGCGCCCCGAACTCATCATTGGTCTTCCGTCGGTCGTCACACCATCTCCAACTCTTTCCCGCATGATGGCCTGTCTCTAGAACCGTCCGACCCTGGCGCGGGCCATGGCCACGCCCATGATCCCCAACGCCTCGTCGAGGTCACACGTCACGATATCCGCACCCGATCTTGCGACCAGGTCCTTGTCCGCTTCGGCAGTGGCACCACCGACGGCGACCATCAGGGAATGGGTCGCGCTGCTTTTCATGGCAGCAACCAATTCCGGCAACTCCTCAAGCCGCCGGGATGATCCGATGGACACGAACGCGCCGTTAAAGCGGCGGTTGGCCACCAACGTGCGCACGGCTTCAAGGCGCGGCCCGATCTGAAGGCAGACCGACACGCCGCGCCGACGCAGCTGCCATGCAACGGTCAACCCGCCAAGCGTATGCTGCTCACCCGCGGGCACGACAATCAGGACCAGGCCCCCGACCGAACTGTCCATCTCTTCATCGAAAAAGTCGCTGGTCAGGTCATGCAACAGTGACTGAAGCCGGGCCGATCCCAACGTCACTTCGCAAAACGTCATGGTGTCGTTCAGCCAAGCCTCACCAAACCGGCGGGCGGCTGCGGGGATATATAATTCGGCAAGACTGCCTGGCGTCACATGCAGACGCCGGAACTCCTGACGCAGCTCGGCAATCTCTGCCAGGTTCCCGGTCACGACGACGCGCATGAACTCTTGCAGCAATGCCTCATCCATCACTGCGGGACGGGCGCCGCCGCGTTCCAGCAACAATGCGACAACGTCGGACGCAAAGCGGGACAGGCCGACCGTGACACGGTCGGTCGGAAGCTCCAGTCCTCTGCTCATGTCTTCCATATCGACGCTTCCCTGCGGGTGCCGCCGGACCGCAATGCACAAAAGTGCCGGCCTGGACCTTGGTCCGGGCATGCACAAGCCGCGGACACCCTGTTTTCACTTTCGATTAGTCGCAGGGGATTGTCAAAGAAAATTGACACATGGCGCGCCAACCCCCGTAGTTGTGAAGGCATATCCTGCGTAAAATGTGAAGAAAGCCTAAGTTATGCGCAAAAAGTCGCCGTCGCCCCAAGCGGCACCGGAAAGTCGACCTCACTTTCTTGGTGCATGATGTGTAAGTTTAGGTTGACACTTCCCGCCAATTTACTAGGCTCAACTTATCCGCAAATACGGAACTGGGGAGGCACAAGAACATGACAGCACTTGGCCGAACCACAACCAGACCGCCATTGTATTCTGCCGAGGAGCGTGTGCGGCGCGACGCCAGTGTCTGGACCATTGTTCAGGGCGTGCTGGCGCCGATCCAGTTCCTGGCTTTTGGCGTTTCGGTCATTCTGGTCCTGCGCTTTTTGGTGACGGGGCATGGCTACGAGGTGGCGACCATCTCGATCCTGATCAAAACCGGTCTGTTGTTTCTGATCATGGTGACCGGCGCGATCTGGGAAAAAGTGGTCTTTGGCCAATACCTTTTCGCCCCTTCCTTCTTTTGGGAAGACGTCTTCAGTTTCGCCGTCATCGCCTTGCATTCGCTGTATCTTTGGGCGCTCTGGTCCGGCAGCCTACCGCCGCAGGAGATGATGTTTCTGGCGCTTGCGGCCTATGCCACCTATGTCGTCAATGCCGGTCAGTTCCTCTGGAAACTGCGGCTTGCGCGGCTTGACCAGCGGGGGGCAGCATGAGCCTGGACCTGCCCGCCACCGGTTGCCGCGACACCCCCGTTTTGAAGCAGCGCGGCCAGCGCGAGGTCTTTTGCGGGCTGACGGGAATCATCTGGTTGCACCGCAAGATGCAGGACGCCTTCTTTCTGGTTGTGGGCAGCCGCACCTGCGCGCATTTGCTGCAATCGGCCGCGGGTGTGATGATTTTCGCCGAACCTCGGTTTGGCACCGCGATTCTCGAAGAGAAGGACCTTGCGGGTCTCGTCGATGCGAATGTCGAACTTGACCGCGAGGTGGCTCGCCTTCTGGCCCGCCGCCCCGACATCCGCCAGTTGTTCCTTGTCGGCTCCTGCCCGTCCGAAGTGATCAAACTTGATCTCGCCCGTGCCGCCGAACGCCTCAACGGCCAGCACAGCCCGCATGTGCGCGTCTACAACTATTCCGGTTCCGGCATCGAGACGACCTTTACCCAAGGCGAGGACGCCTGCCTTGCCGCGATGGTCCCGTCTTTGCCTGCCACCGAGGCGCGCGAACTGCTGATCGTGGGCGCCCTGCCCGACGTGGTTGAGGATCAGGCGCTTGGCCTTTTGAAATCGCTCGGTATCCCGGTCACGCGCACTTTGCCCGCGCACCGCCATGCCGAACTGCCCGCCGTTGGCGCGAACACGGTATTCGCCCTGGTCCAGCCCTTCCTCGGTGATACGCATGCCGCCCTGACACGGCGTGGCGCGCGGCACATCCCCGCCCCCTTCCCCTTTGGCGAAGAAGGCACCACCGCCTGGCTCCGCGCCGTCGCCGATGAATTCGGCATCGACCGCGACCATTTCGAGGCCGTTACCGCCGCCCCCCGTGCCCGCGCAGCGAAGGCCATCGCCGCCGCCGCGACCACGCTATCGGGCAAGTCGGTGTTCTTTTTCCCCGACAGCCAGCTGGAAGTGCCCCTCGCCCGGTTCCTCACCCGCGAATGCGGCATGACCGCGATCGAGGTCGGCACGCCCTATCTGCAGACCAGCATCGTCGGACCGGACCTTGATCTGCTCGCCGAAGGGCCGACCATTTCCGAAGGTCAGGACGTCGATCTGCAGCTTGACCGCGTCCGTGCCGCCCGCCCCGATCTGACCGTTTGCGGCCTTGGCCTTGCCAACCCGCTGGAAGCCGAGGGTCTGTCCACCAAATGGGCGATCGAACTGGTCTTCACGCCAGTGCATTTCTACGAACAGGCCGGCGACCTTGCCGCCCTTTTCGCCCGCCCCCTGCGCCGCAAGACCCTGCTGCGTCAGGAGGCCGCCGAATGAAGCTGACGCTCTGGACCTATGAAGGCCCGACCCATGTGGGTGCGATGCGTGTCGCGACCGCTATGAAGGGATTGCATTACGTCCTGCACGCCCCGCAAGGCGACACCTATGCGGACCTGCTTTTCACCATGATCGAACGGCGCAACCACCGCCCGCCGGTCACCTACACCACCTTTCAGGCGCGCGATCTGGGTGGCGACACGGCGAACCTGTTCAAGGACGCGGCCCGCGAGGCTTACAACCGCTTCAAGCCACAAGCGATGATCGTTGGCGCCTCGTGCACCGCCGAACTGATCCAGGATGATCCGGGTGGCCTTGCACAAGCGCTCGGTTTGCCGATCCCAGTCATCGCGCTGGATCTGCCGAGCTATCAGCGCAAGGAAAACTTTGGCGCCGACGAGACGTTCCTGCAGATCGTGCGGGCGCTGGCCAGACCGATGGCGCGGACCGAGGCCGTCAGCTGCAACCTTCTGGGCGCGACCGCTCTGGGGTTCCGTCATCGCGACGATGTGGCCGAGGTTACAAAACTGCTGGGCCTGATGGGCATCGCGGTCAATGTCTGTGCGCCTTTTGGGGCCACGCCGGATGACATCACCCGGATGGGCGCGGCACATTTCAACGTTCTGCTCTATCCCGAAACCGGCGAGGCTGCGGCGCGCTATCTGGAAAAGACCTGCGCCCAGCCCTTTACCAAGGCAGTGCCGATCGGCGTTGGGGCCACGCGCGATTTCCTGCATGAAGTCGCGGGTTTGACGGGTCTTTCTGCCAAGGTGGATGAAACCGGACTGCGCCTGCCCTGGTGGTCGGCGAGCGTGGACAGCACCTACCTGACCGGCAAGCGCGTCTACATCTTTGGCGATGCCACCCATGTGACGGCCGCCGCCCGCATCGCCGCCACCGAGATCGGCTTCGAGGTCGTGGGCATGGGCTGCTACAACCGCGAATATGCAAGGCCGATGCGCACGGCAGCCAAGGCCTACGGGCTGGAGGCACTGATCAGCGACGACTATCTGGAGGTCGAGGCCGAGATCGAACGTCTGCAGCCAGAACTGATTCTCGGCACCCAGATGGAGCGTCATATCGGCAAGCGTCTGGGCATCCCCTGCGCTGTCATCAGCGCCCCGGTGCATGTGCAGGACTTCCCCGCCCGCTACTCGCCCCAGATGGGGTTCGAGGGCGCGAACGTGATCTTTGACACCTGGATCCATCCCCTGGTGATGGGTCTTGAAGAACACCTGCTGACCATGTTCCGCGAAGATTTTGAGTTTCATGACGATGCCGGCGCCAGCCATCACGGCGGCAAGGCAACCGCCCGGACGGACGCGCCGGATACTACGGTGGATGCCTCCGGCGGGGATATTTCTGAAGAGAAGATTGTGGCAGAGCCTGCGTCTGGCGAGGTCGTCTGGCTGGCCGACGCAGAGCGTGAGCTGAAAAAGATCCCGTTCTTTGTCCGTGGCAAGGCCAAGCGCAACACCGAGGCCTTCGCGGCATCAAAGGGCGTGACGGCGATCAGCATCGACACACTTTATGAGGCAAAGGCCCATTATGCGCGATGAAGTGTCCCATCAGGCGGACGTGACGGCGCGCCCGGGCTACCGGTTCGTCGTCATCACGCTCGACGCCCATGCCGCAGGCCCCGTGTCGCGGGTGGCCCCCCACCTGCAGCGCGATTTTCCGGGCATCGAAGTGTCGGTCCACGCCGCCGCCGAATGGGCCGAGAACCCCGCCGCCTTGGCCCGCGCCAAAGCCGCCGTGGCGGATGCCAACATCATCGTGGCGAACCTTCTGTTCATCGAGGAACACATCACCGCCATCCTGCCCGACCTGCAAAGGGTGCGCGACAATCTGGACGCCTTTGTCGGCGTGATCGCCGATCCGCAGATCGTCAAGCTGACCCGCATGGGCGATCTGGACATGTCCAAGCCCGCTAGCGGCGCGATGGCATTCCTGAAAAAGATGCGCGGGTCCAAGGAACCCTCGGCCAGTTCAGGCGAAAAGCAGATGGCGTTGCTGCGGCGCCTGCCGAAAATCCTGCGCTGGATCCCCGGCAAGGCGCAGGACATGCGCGCCTGGTTCCTGTCGATGCAATACTGGCTGGGCGGATCGGACGACAATCTGGAGGCGATGATCCGCTTTCTGGTCAGCCGCTATTCGGCCGACCGCAAATGGCAGGCGGTGAAGGCCGCAGCGCCAGTCGATTACCCCGATGTGGGTCTTTATCACCCGCGCCTGAAGGCCCGGATCACCACGAATATCGCCGACATCCCGCGTCCTGCCGAGGTCAAGGCCACGGTGGGCCTGCTGATGCTGCGCAGCTACATCCTCGCCGCCGACACCGCCCATTATGATGCCGTGATCGCGGCCTTCGAGGCACGCGGCATTGCCTGCCTGCCCGCCTTTGCCGGGGGGCTGGATGGCCGCCCCGCGATCGACGCCTATTTCTCGGGTCGGATCGACGCGATGGTATCGCTGACCGGCTTTTCGCTTGTCGGTGGTCCTGCCTATAACGACAGCCCTGCTGCCGTGAATGCCCTGACAGCACTGGATGTGCCCTACATCGCAGCCCATCCGCTGGAATTCCAGACGATGGACCAATGGCAAAACTCCGCGGGCGGCCTTGGCCCGGTCGAGACCACCATGTTGATCGCCTTGCCCGAGATTGATGGCGCGACCAACCCCACCGTGTTCGCGGGCCGTCGTGGCAGCACTGACAGCGCCGGGCCCGACACGCGCGCGATGGCCCCTTGCCTGGAACGGGTCGAGGCGCTGGCCGACAAGACCCATCGCCTTGCCACGCTGCGCAAGTCCCGCACCCAGGACCGCAAGGTCGGCATCGTGCTTTACGGCTTTCCGCCGAATGCAGGGGCCGCCGGAACGGCCGCCTATCTGGGCGTGTTTGAAAGCCTTTACAACACCTTGCACGCCATGGCTGACGACGGTTACACCCTGACGCCGCCCACATCGGTT
This sequence comes from Paracoccaceae bacterium, assembly GCA_046589965.1. Lineage (GTDB taxonomy): Bacteria > Pseudomonadota > Alphaproteobacteria > Rhodobacterales > Rhodobacteraceae > JAJNPS01. The sequence continues at coordinate 4,136 of JBKJVF010000217.1, read as the reverse complement.
GAGGCGCTGCGCGAGGCTGTGCTGAAGGGCAACGCCGCGCGGTATGGTCAGCCTGCCAATGTCCATGCCACCGTTTCAGCCTCCGATATCGTGGCAAAGACCCCCTGGCTGCGCGAAGTTGAGGCCGCCTGGGGTCCCGCCCCCGGTCGTCATCAGACCGACGGGCGCGGCGTGCATGTGCTGGGCTGCCAGTTCGGCAACGTCTTTGTGGGGCTGCAGCCGCTGTTTGGTTATGAAGGCGATCCGATGCGCCTGTTGTTCGAAAAGGGCTTTGCCCCGACGCATGCCTTCACCACCTTTTACCGCTGGCTGCGCGAGGATTTCGCCGCCGATGTCCTCTTGCACTTCGGGATGCATGGCGCGCTGGAATTCATGCCGGGCAAGCAGGCCGGAATGTCGGGCGATTGCTGGCCCGACCGGCTGATCGGCAATCTGCCGAATGTCTACCTTTACGCCGCCAACAACCCGTCCGAAGCGACGCTAGCCAAGCGCCGGTCCAACGCGGTGACGGTGACGCACCTGACCCCGCCTCTGGCGCGCGCCGGGCTGTACAAGGGTCTGCAGGAACTGAAGGACACGCTGACCCGCTGGCGTGCAACCGCCCCTGACGCGCCGGAACGTGCCGATCTGGAGGCGCTGATGGCTGAGCAGGCCAAGGGCGTCGATATGGCAGCGCTTGCGCCGGATCAGCTGTGGGTCAAACTGCTGGAAGCCGAAGGCGCGCTGATCACGGACGGGCTGCATGTGGTGGGCCGCAAGATGACCGCAGAACATCGTGCAGAGTTGATTGCGCTGATGCCTGATGATGCCGATGCACGGGCGCGCGCCGACCTTTTGCTGCAGGACGAAACCGAATTGGCCGGCATCCTGGCCGCCCTTGGTGGCCACTTCATCGCGCCCGTTCCCGGCGGTGATCTTATCCGCGCGCCAGAGATTTTGCCAACCGGGCGCAACATCCACGCCTTTGATCCCTTTCGGATGCCGACGGCATTCGCCATGGCCGACGGGGCCGCACAGGCGCAACGCCTTTTGGACGCCCATGACCGCCTGCCGCGCACCGTTGCGCTGGTTCTGTGGGGGTCTGACAACATCAAGTCGGACGGTGGTCCCATCGCTCAGGCGCTGGCCCTGATCGGCGCAAAGCCGCGCTTTGATCATTACGGTCGCCTGTCGGGGGCGGACCTGATCCCCCTCCCGGATCTGGGCCGCCCCCGCATTGACGTGGTGATGACCTTGTCGGGGATTTTCCGCGACCTTCTGCCCTTGCAGACCCGGATGCTGGCCGAGGCCGCGTGGAAAGCGGCCGTCGCGGATGAGCCCCTGTCACAGAATTTCATCCGCGCCCATGCGCTGGCCTATGCCGAAAGGTTGGGTTGCGATATGGAAGTGGCCAGCCTTCGGGTCTTTTCGAATGCCGAGGGCGCTTACGGCTCGAACGTCAACACGCTGGTCGACCAGTCGGCCTTTGGCGAAGAGGACGAACTGGCCGACGCCTACGAGGCGCGCAAATCCTTCGCCTATGGCCGCAACGGCCGCGCGGTCAAGAACGCGGCACTGCTGCAAAACGTGCTGAAAGACGTCGATCTGGCCTACCAGAACCTGGAATCGGTCGAACTGGGCGTAACTTCGGTAGACCACTATTTCGACACGCTGGGCGGCATCGCCCGCGCGGTCAAACGGGTGCGCGGGCAGGAAACCCCGGTCTACATTTCGGATCAGACCCGCGGTAGCGGCAAGATCCGGTCCCTTCGCGACCAGATCGCGCTGGAATCCCGGTCTCGGACGCTGAACCCCAAATTCTACGAAAGCCTGCTGTCGCACGGCGGCGAAGGCGTGCGACAGATCGAATCGCACGTCACCAACACGCTGGGCTGGTCGGCCACCACGGCACAGGTCGACCCCTGGGTTTACCAGCGCCTGTCGGAAACCTTTGTGCTGGACGAGGCGATGCGCAAGCGAATGGCCGCGCTGAACCCGCAGGCCTCCGCCCGGATGGCCAACCGCCTGATCGAAGCATCAGAGCGGTCCTACTGGTCGCCCGACGCCGCCACCCTCAAAGCCCTGCAAGGGGCCGCGGACGAATTGGAAGACCAATTGGAAGGGATCGCAGCCGAATGACCACGCACCTGCTGACGTTGCTTTGCGACCCTACCGGAAGTGCCTCCGGCGGGGATATTTTTTCCAAGATGAAAGGGGCAGCCGAATGAGCCCGTATGACGCGATCCCCCGGCTGCGGGGGCAGGACGGCGAAGGTTCGGTGCAGGTGCATCAGGACAGCGAGACGAAGATCGAAGGGGCCAAGGTGTTTTCGGTCTATGGCAAGGGCGGCATCGGCAAATCGACGACCTCGTCGAACCTGTCTGCCGCGTTTTCTATGATGGGCAAACGGGTGTTGCAGATCGGCTGCGACCCGAAACATGACTCGACGTTCACATTGACTGGCCGGTTGCAAGCAACGGTGATCGACATTCTGAAAGACGTCGATTTCCATGCCGAAGAGCTGCGCCCCGAGGATTACGTGGCGATCGGCTTCAACGGCGTGAAATGCGTCGAGGCGGGTGGCCCCCCTGCCGGCACCGGCTGCGGCGGCTATGTGGTGGGGCAGACGGTGAAGCTGTTGAAGCAGCATCACATGCTGGAAGACACCGACGTGGTGATTTTCGACGTTCTGGGCGATGTGGTCTGCGGCGGCTTTGCCGCCCCCCTGCAACACGCCGACCGCGCGGTGATCGTGACCGCCAACGATTTCGACAGCATCTATGCGATGAACCGCATCATCGCCGCCGTGCAGGCCAAGGCGGGCAACTACAAGGTGCGGCTTGCCGGTTGCGTCGCCAACCGGTCGCGCGAAACCAACGAGGTTGACCGCTATTGCGAACGTGTCGGATTCAACCGCATCGCCCATATGCCCGACATCGACGCGATCCGCCGGTCGCGCCTCAAGAAAAAGACGCTGTTCGAAATGGATGACAGCGAAGACATCGTGATGGCCCGCGCCGAATACATGCGGCTGGCCGACAAGCTGTGGCGCTCGGTGCAAGAGGCCGGATCATCTCCGGCCCCGCTGCCCGACCGCGAGATCTTCGAGTTGCTGGGGTTCGACTGATGGCCGGCTACTCTGCAACCCTGTCCCGCGTCGAGGATTACTTTGACCGCTCTGCCACAAAGGTATGGGAGCGGCTGACGTCTGACGCCCCGGTGTCGCGCATCCGCCAGACGGTGCGCGAAGGCCGCGACCGGATGCGCGCCCTGATGCTGTCGCGGCTGCCCGCCGATCTGTCCGGCTGCCGCGTGCTGGATGCCGGGTGCGGTGCAGGCCAGATGACGGCGGACCTGGCCGCACGCGGTGCCGAGGTGATGGCGGTCGACATCTCGCCCGCACTGGTGAACATCGCCAAAGCCCGCCTGCCCGCCGAACATGCCGGCCGCGTCACCTTCGCCAGCGGCGATATGACCTCTGACCACGGCACCTTTGATTACGTCGTCGCCATGGACAGCCTGATCTACTACGGCACCGCCGACATCACGCAGGCCCTGAGCCGCCTTGGTGCCCGCACATCCGGGGCCGTCGTGTTCACCGTTGCCCCGAGGACCCCGTTCCTGATGGCGTTCTGGACCCTGGGCCGCGCCTTTCCCCGTGCCGACCGCTCGCCGGTCATGGTGCCACATGCCCATGCCACCCTGACGCGGGAAACCGGCGGCAAGGTCACCAGGATCGACCGCATCTCGCGCGGTTTCTACATTTCGGAATGCCTGGAGTATCGACCGTGATCCTTGGCAAGTCCCAGATCCGGAAACTGACCGGCGCGTGGCTGCCCTTTGCCGATGCCGCATCCGACGGTCTGCCGATGGCGCAACTGCTGCGCCTCAGCCTGTTTCAGGTTTCTGTGGGCATGGCGACCGTGCTTTTGCTGGGCACGCTCAACCGCGTGATGATTGTCGAACTGGCTGTGCCTGCAACCGTTGTCGCCTTCATGATCGCCCTGCCGGTGCTGTCTGCCCCGTTCCGCGCCATGCTGGGCCACCGCAGCGACAATTACCGCAGTCATATCGGGTGGAAGCGTATCCCCTACCTGTGGTTCGGCTCGCTGTGGCAGATGGGTGGCCTTGCCATCATGCCCTTCGCGCTGATCGTG
>JBKJVF010000118.1:0-6681 GCA_046589965.1 Paracoccaceae bacterium | reverse complement strand
GGCGAGGGTCTGGGCTTCCACGCCTTGCGAAGCATCGACGACCAGAAGCGAGCCTTCGACGGCGCGCATGGACCGGCTGACCTCGTAGCCGAAGTCGACATGGCCGGGGGTGTCGATCAGGTTCAGGATATAGGTCTGGCCATCGCGGGCCTTGTATTCGATGCGGACCGTGTTGGCCTTGATCGTGATGCCACGTTCCCGCTCGATATCCATGCTGTCGAGCAGCTGGGCCTTCATGTCGCGGTCCTTGACCGTGCCCGTGGACTGGATCAGCCGGTCGGCGAGGGTGGATTTGCCGTGGTCGATATGAGCCACGATGGAGAAATTGCGGATGAGATCAAGCTGGGTCATGGGGCGGCGTATAGCCGATGGGCGGGGGCCGGGAAAGGGGGGCGATGGGCCAGACGCATGGCAGAATTTGCCCCCCGGCGCGGGGACTTGACCAACCGGCGGATCAGCGACAGTCTTGACCCTGCGGCGGGGAGGCCGAAACGATGAATGAGCAGGATTTCGGGCACGAGGATGCACGCGGGCATTGGGCGCCGGATCGGCCGATTTCTTATGGCCCGGCCTTCGATTGGCCGCCGAACCCAAAGCGTCTGGTGAAATGGCTGTTTGGCTTTCCGGGCTATTTCCTGCCCTGGAACGTGCTTTACGCCGCCTTGGCGCTGGTGCTCTGGACGTGGTTTTCACCCAGCCTCGAAACGACCAGGGACCTCGCGCCCGGCTGGATCGCCTATGTTCTGATCCGCAACGAGATATTGGCGGTGCTCGTCATCGGCGCGTGGCATCTGTGGCTCTATTCCTGGCGGCGTCAGGGCACGCAGTTCAAGTACAACCGGCAATTTCCCCGCGAAAAATCGCCCGGATTCATGTTTCAGAACCAGACCCACGACAACATGTTCTACACGCTGGTCAGCGGCGTGCCGATCTGGACGGCCTATGAGGTGCTGCTCCTATGGGCCTATGCCAACGGCTGGGCTCCGATGGTAACCTTTGCCGACAGCCCGGTGTGGTTTGTCGCGGTGTTTTTCCTCGTGCCCCTGATCCATGAGGTGGGGTTCTATTTCTGCCACCGGCTTCTGCACTTTTCGCCTTTGTACGAGATCGCGCACAAGCTGCATCACCGCAATATCAACCCTGGACCCTGGTCCGGGCTGTCGATGCATCCGATCGAACATCTGATCTATTTCTCGACCATCCTGCTGTTCTTCCTCATCCCCAGCCATCCGGTCCACATGATCAACCTCGCCTCGCGCCTCGGGGTGGGCCCCGCTCAGGGGCATACCGGGTTTGACCGCGTCGTGCTGGGCGAGGAGAAAAGCTTCGAGGCCAGCTATTACGCGCACTACCTGCATCACAAGTATTTCGAGGTGAACTATGCCGACGGCATGGTGCCGCTGGACCGCTGGTTCGGGTCCTTTCACGACGGCACCCCCGAAGCACATGAGGCGATGAAGTCGCGCCGAACGCGGCGCAGCGCCTGAGCGAAGGCCCCCGTCGAAGCGCTCGCCACCAGACGCGACGGGGTGCGACTTCGGACTTTTTCGCGCGGTGATTGAATCCGGGCACCGCACGGGCTAGATGGCAGACCGATGACCCCTGCAAAGGCCCTATGCCCAATGTTGCGACCCCTCGTTCTGGCGCTGATCACGCTGACCATCGCCGGTGCCGTCCAGGCAGGACCCATCGAAAAGGCGTGCCTGTCCTCGGGCCGCGACGCGGCGGATCGCAAGATGTGCAATTGTATTCAGGGCGTCGCGGATCAGATGCTGGAAGGGTCGGACCAGCGACGGGCAGCGAAGTTCTTCAGCAACCCGGAACTGGCGGCCAAGACCATGCTGTCGGACACGGCCCGCGACGATGCATTCTGGAAACGGTGGGAAAGGTTCGGGGAAACCGCAACCATCTACTGCTCGCCGCAGCCGCGCATAACCGAATAACCTTTGCGGACGACTTGGCCGCGAAACTGTCTGGCCGAGGTCATGCAACCGCAGGTCAGCGCTCGGTCGCGCCCTTTCCGGCAAGGATGTGGCCACGATACTTGGCGATCCGCGCCACGCGCGTTGCAGTGGTTTTCGCCGTGTTGAGCCCGATCACATAGCTTTTCTGTCGCCCCGGCGTCAGGCCGTGAAACGCTTCGGCAAGTTCGGGATCCGCATCCAGTGCATCGATCAATTCGGCCGGCAAGTCGATCACCGTCGGCTCTTTCGGGGGCGTGACGCCGGCTTCGGCGTAACCCATTGCTTCGCGCAGATAGGACAGGATGACCGGCTCCATCGCCGCGACCTGGGCATTGTCACGAAACCGGATCGTATCGGCGTGACGGGTGTTCGGTCCCTGCTTTTCCATCACGCCATCAGGGTCGCGCATCAAGGCCGCGTGAAAGAAGTTCAGCCGAAAATCGCCACGAAGCGCGCCAATCAGCGCGACATTGCGATTTGCTTGCATATAGCAAGGATGGCCCCATTTGACCGTCTCGACCAGACCCACGGCCCGGCAAATCCCGCGCAGATCGGCAAGACCGCGCGCCCATGCCTTGGTCGAACAGTCCGCCGTGTCAAAGCGCGCGCAGCGTCCGCAGCCCTTGGCAAAGTAGTCCTCGATGTCGGTGATCATCATGTGTCTTGGCCCATGCTGCCAGACACAGTCTAAGCGGGACAGTCCCGGCAATCAAATGCCGCTGTGACCTGCCCTAGCGAAAGGCAGGCCCATGCGCCCACAGCGTCAGCGACCAGCGGACCCCTTGGGTCACGGGCTGCACGCGGTGCAGATGAAAGGACGGAAACACGATCGCCGTGCCGATATCGCGCGGGCCGGTCTGGGGGCTGTGGCCCGCCCAGATGTCCAGGGCCCCGCCCTGATAGGCGTCAGGTTCAGACATCTGCACCACCACGGTCAGCTTGCGCCGCATCGCCCACATGCCGCCGCCGATATCGGCATGCCAGTCAAAATGCGCCGACCGTGCCGCGTCATAGCGCGCGGCCTGCGGGCTTTCGCCGAAATCGGTGAGGTCAAAGCCGTAAGCCTGTCGGTTGGCCGCGACCGTGACCCCGATCAGGCGGTCCATCACCCAGGCGGCCTGCGGCAGGTCGTCGAGCCAGACAATCTCGGCACGGCGCACCTGATGGGCTGTCGTCGCGCCGACAAGGGCCGCATCGCGCATCGGGGCATCCGCACAAAGTGCTGCGAGGCTGGCACATTCGGCAGCGGACAGCGCACCGGGCATGACGTGAAACGGGATCATCTCTGCCGGACCCTTTGCCTATTCCTTGGCGGCCGCGTCGCCCATCATCGCGTCGTGGTCCATGCCGTCATGATGCATCGCGCCATCATCATGGCCGCCCTCGCCCGGCTTGCGGGCATTGTCGACGGGCACCTCGATCATGATGTCACCCGCGACCTCGAACGTCAGGGTCAACGCGATCATGTCGCCATCCCGAAGCGGCCGGGTCAGGCCCATCAGCATGATGTGTTCGCCGCCGCGCCCCAGTTCCAGCATTTCGCCCCGGGGCAGGGCAAGGCCGCCCTCGACCGCGACCATCGACATCATGCCGTTGGCGTCTTCGACGTTGCCGTGCAATTCCGCGCGCATGGCAGCGCCGGTCGTTGCCGCCAACAGCCGGTCGTCAACCTCGGTATTGTTGTGAACCATGAAGAAGATCGCCCCCGATGCACCGCCCGCGCCCGAGATCCGCGCATAGGCGTCGTGGATGTGCATCTGTTCGGGGTGCTCTTCGGCCAGGACCGGCGCGCAAAGCATCCCAATGCCAAGGATGCCAGTGGCAAGGAACGAATGAAACGTCATGGGCTGAGGCCTTTGCATGGACATATTGGTGCTATGTCGGCCCGGCCGGGGAAACTTGCAAGTGCGCGACAGCGCTCGCGGCGAAAAGCCCCGCAATGCGCATCAAAAGAAAAGGCCCCGTTCCGTCAGGAACAGGGCCGCATTTTCACGATTACATGCAGGTCAGACCGCGACGGCCTTTGCCTTTGCGATGTCTTTCTTGATGCGCAGCGCGTCGGACGACAGTTCGTCATCCTTCGACTTGGCCAGGAACCCGTCAAGGCCGCCCCGGTGATCGACTGTGCGCAGCGCTGCCGCAGAAATCCGCAGCTTGAACGACTGGCCCAGCACGTCCGAGATCAGCGTGACCTCGTTCAGGTTCGGCAAGAACCGGCGCTTGGACTTGTTGTTGGCATGGCTCACTTTGTGGCCGGACATCGGGCCCTTGCCCGACAATTCGCAAACGCGCGACATCGCCTTGATCCCTTGGTGGCGGGGTCCACCGGGCCCCGTTGTAACATGAAAGCGCACCGCCAGACGGGCAGCGCGCCGAATTCGAGCTTGCGTTTAGGGGCATTCGCGCCAGAGGTCAAGCGATTCACCAAGCGTATCTGTTCAATCTCGGCAATGCCCGCAGAACCCTTCGCAGACCGACCCATCCAAGGGACTTTTCTTTGATCCCCGAATACATTATGCACTTTTCCCATGATGGTCCTTGCACGCAAGCCCCTGTCCGACCGACGCCGACGCGTCTGATACCTCCCCGGTCCTTGACCGGGGTCAACGTCGCCGTTTCACCCTGCCCCTTGGCCTTGCCTGCTGTCATAAGGACCCAATCCCATGATTTCCGCTGTTTTGCCGACCTACAACCGTGCGCCTCTGGCTTTTGTCCGGGGCCAAGGCTCCTGGCTTGAGGCCGAGGATGGCAGCCGCCACCTGGACCTCGGCGCCGGGATCGCGGTCAACGCGCTCGGCCATGCGCATCCCGCACTGGTGGCCGCGATCACCGAACAGGCCGCAAAGCTGTGGCACGTCTCCAACGTCTACCGCATCCCCGAACAGGAACGGCTGGCCGAAATGCTGGTCGACCGCACCTTTGCCGACACGGTCTTCTTCACCAATTCCGGGACCGAGGCCGCCGAACTTGCGATCAAGATGACCCGCAAGTACTGGTCCGACAAGGGCGATCCACGGATCGAGATCGTGACCTTTGCCGGATCCTTCCATGGCCGGTCCACCGGGGCCATTGCCGCCTCGGGCGCGGAAAAGATGGTCAAGGGCTTTGGCCCCCTGATGCCCGGCTTTACCCATCTCGACTGGGCCGATCATGACGCCCTGCGCGCGGCCATCACCAACAAGACCGCCGCCGTGATGATCGAGCCCGTACAGGGCGAGGGCGGCATCCGTGTGGTGCCCGACCAGTGCCTGAAAGGCCTGCGCGATCTGTGCGACGCCACCGGCGCCTTGCTCATCTTTGACGAGGTGCAATGTGGCATGGGTCGCACGGGGCGTCTTTTCGCCCATGAATGGTCAGGCATCACGCCGGACATCATGATGGTGGCCAAGGGCATCGGCGGGGGCTTTCCGCTCGGCTGCGTCCTGGCCACGGAAAACGCCGCCTCGGGCATGACGGCGGGCACGCATGGGTCGACCTATGGCGGCAATCCCCTGGGCTGCGCCGTCGGGGCCAAAGTGACCGAGATCGTGTCGGACGATGCCTTTCTGGCCGACGTCAACCGCAAGGGTGCGATGTTTCGTCAGGGCCTCGAAAGCATTGTCGCGCGGCACCCCAAGGTCTTTGACTCCGTGCGCGGTCAGGGCCTGATCCTGGGCCTGAAATGCGCCGCGGCCAACACCGATGTCCAAAAGGCGGCCTACGCGCAGAACCTTCTGGTCGTCACCGCCGCCGACAACGTGATCCGCCTTTTGCCAGCGCTCAACATTCCCGACGCCGATATCGCCGAGGCTTTGGCGCGGTTGGAACGAACCGCGGCGGCTGTTGCCGTCTGACCCATTCACCTTTTCCCAAATATCCTCGGGGGTCCGGGGGCAGACAGCCCCCGGCGCCCGTCGCCAACGAGACGTCCGATGAACCATTTCCTCGACATCCACACGACCGCCGCCGAAGACCTGCGCGCGATGATCAACTCGGCCCACGCGATGAAGTCGGCCCGCAACGGCCGCCCCAAGGGCATGAAGGACGACACCCAGCCGCTGGCAGGCCACATGGTCGCGCTGATCTTTGAAAAACCCTCCACCCGGACCCGCGTGTCTTTCGATGTGGGCGTGCGCCAGATGGGGGGCGAGACGATGGTGCTGTCTGGCCGCGAAATGCAGCTTGGCCACGGCGAAACGATCGCCGATACCGCCCGTGTGCTGAGCCGATATGTCGACCTCATCATGATCCGCACCTTCGAAGGGGCGACGCTGCTCGAGATGGCGGAACACGCCACCGTGCCGGTGATCAACGGCCTGACCAACCGCACCCATCCCTGCCAGATCATGGCCGACGTGATGACCTATGAAGAACATCGCGGCCCCATCGCGGGCCGCCAGGTGGTCTGGGCAGGCGACGGCAACAATGTCTGCGCCAGCTTTATCCACGCTGCCGGGCAGTTCGGGTTCGACTTCACCTTTACCGGGCCAGAAACGCTGGACCCCGACGACCAGGCACTGCGCTTTGCCCGCGACAAGGGCTCTCGCATCGTCATCGAGCGTGACCCCTTTGCGGCAATGGGCGGGGCCGATCTTGTTGTCACCGACACCTGGGTGTCGATGCATGATCCGGAATCGGCCAAGGAACGCCGCCACAACCAGCTGCGCCCCTATCAGGTGAACGAAACGCTGATGGCCTGCGCCAAACCCGATGCCCTGTTCATGCATTGCCTGCCCGC
>JBKJVF010000195.1:0-3785 GCA_046589965.1 Paracoccaceae bacterium | reverse complement strand
GTCGATCATGCCGCAAAAGAAAAACCCCGACGCGGCCGAGTTGCTGCGCGCCAAACTGGGGCGCATCCTGGGGGCGACCGTGGCCCTCTTCACCGTGATGAAGGGGCTGCCGCTGACCTATTCCAAGGACATGCAAGAAGACAAGGAACAGGTCTTTGACGCCGCCGATACGCTGATGCTGGGGCTGGCCGCGATGACCGGCATGGTCAGTGACATCACCGCCAATCGCGATGTGCTGAAGGCCGCCGCCGCATCAGGCTTTTCCACCGCAACGGACCTTGCCGACTGGCTGGTGCGCGCCCTGGGCTTGCCCTTCCGCGAGGCACATCACGTCACGGGGACGCTGGTGGCGCTGGCGGAAACGAAAGGTTGCGACCTGCCGGATCTGTCCCTTGCCGCGATGCAGAGCGTCCATCCCGGGATTACGGCAGAGGTGTTTGCCGTGCTGGGCGTCGAAAACTCGGTGCGCAGCCGGATGTCGTATGGCGGCACGGCGCCCGATCAGGTCCGGGCGCAAGTCGCGCGCTGGCAACATGCCTTGGGGTGACCGTCTGCGCCTTTCCGGCTATGCTTGTCCAATCCGCGAAGGAACCGCCCCGATGAAGCCCTTTGCCCTTGTCGCGATCATGACCCTGACGGGCTGCACAGCGCCCGCGCTAACTGCCAATATCGGCATCGGCGCGGGCGGCGTGACGGTCTCACCTGCCGTTTCGACCAACATCGGCGGCGCAAATGTCTTTGTTTCCCCATGAGGTTTCCATGACCCGTATCGGCCTTGTCCTGTCACTTTTGCTGCTTGCTGCCTGTGGCGCGGATGGTGAACCGACCGCACCGGGCGTGGCGCTGTCGGGCGAGGTTGGCGTCAGGGTGGCACTGAAATGACCCCGATCCGGCTGATCTATCTTGCGCTTTCCATCTGGGGCGCGATCCATCCGATGTACTGGTTTGTTCGCTACATGCGCGAAACCGGCACGGGGCTGGGGGGCCTGATCGACGCCTGGTACGTCAATGCGTCGACCACCGGCCTGACCTGGGACCTGACGATTGCGGCCATCGCGTTGACGGTCTGGGTGCTAGCCGAAACCCTTCGCCGCAAGGCTTGGGTCAATCTTGTCGCGATCCCGGCGACCTTTTGCATCGGGGTCAGCTGCGGTCTGCCCTTGTATCTTTTCCTGCGCTCGCGACCCCTTTGACGCCGATGACGCGGACACTGCGGCACACGGTGTTGATCGTGGCCGCGTTGAACCTTGGCTATTTCGGCGTCGAGTTCGTCGCCGCGATCAAGATCGGATCGGTCTCGCTGTTTGCCGACAGCATTGATTTTCTTGAGGACACCTGCGTCAACGTCCTGATCTTCTTTGCGCTTGGCTGGACAGCGGCGCGCCGCGCGAAGGTCGGGATGGTTCTGGCGGCGCTGATGGCGATCCCCGCACTGGCGTTCCTCTGGACACTTGTGCAGAAATTTATGACCCCCGTGCCACCTGAAGCCTCGGTGCTGACCCTGATCGGTGTCGGGGCGTTGGCGGTCAATGTCACGGCGGCTTTCCTGTTGGCCCGGCACCGCGCCGAACAGGGCAGCATGACGCGTGCCGCGTTTCTGTCGGCGCGCAACGATGCACTGGCCAATATGGCGATCATCGGGGCCGGGTTGGTCACGGCGGCCTATCCGTCGATCTGGCCGGACGTGATCGTCGGACTGGCGATCGCCGCCATGAACCTTGATGCCGCGCATGAGGTCTGGGAGGCCGCGCGCAAGGAATCCAACGAAGCGCAGCCCTGACGCGCCAATTGCGCGGCGGGGGGCATCTGCTATACCGCTGCCTGCGCGCCAGACAGGACATGCCGAATTGGACCATTTTCTTTATCGGGGCGGCATCTTGCACGCCGAAGACGTGGCAATCTCCGATATTGCGGCGACGGTCGGCACACCGTTCTATGTCTATTCCACCGCCACGCTGACGCGGCATTACCATTTGTTCACAGAAGCACTGTCGCCGCTGCCGCACATGGTCTGCTTTGCGATCAAGTCGCTGTCAAACCTTGCCGTGCTCAAGACATTGGGCGATCTGGGCGCGGGGATGGATGTGGTGTCGGGCGGTGAGTATCGTCGCGCCAAGGCTGCAGGTGTTCCGGGTGATCGGATCGTGTTTTCGGGCGTCGGCAAAACGCGTGACGAAATGCGGCTGGCGCTGACCGGGGGCATCCGCCAGTTCAATGTCGAAAGCGAGCCGGAGCTGCGGGCCTTGTCCGAGGTGGCGACGAGCCTTGGCGTGACGGCCCCGATCACCATCCGCGTCAATCCGGACGTGGATGCGAAGACGCACGAAAAGATCGCGACCGGCAAGAAAGAGAACAAGTTCGGCATTCCGATTGCCCGCGCAAGCGAGGTCTACGCCGAGGCCGCCGCCTTACCGGGCCTGAAAGTCATCGGCATCGACGTCCATATCGGCAGCCAGTTGACCGACCTTGAACCGTTCGAACAAGCCTATCTCAAAGTCGCGGATCTGACCGTGCAACTGCGCGCAGAAGGGCACGAGATCACCCGCCTTGATCTGGGGGGCGGGCTTGGCATTCCTTACGAACGCTCCAACACCGCGCCGCCCTTGCCGCTGGATTATGGCGCGTTGATCAAGCGGACCGTCGGGCATCTGGGCTGCGAGATCGAGATCGAACCGGGGCGGTTGATTTCCGGCAATGCCGGGCTGCTCGTGTCCTCGGTCATCTATGTGAAGAACGGCGAGGGCCGGGATTTCCTGATCCTCGATGCCGCGATGAACGATCTGATCCGCCCGTCGATGTACGGCGCGCATCATGACATCGTGCCGGTGGTGGAACCTGCCGCCGCAACCCTGCCGCAAAACTTTGACGTCGTGGGGCCGGTTTGCGAAACCGGCGACACCTTTGCCAAGGCCCGGCCGTTGGTCCCACTTGCCGAAGGTGATTTGGTCGCATTCCGGTCGGCGGGCGCCTATGGTGCAGTGATGGCATCGGAATACAACACGCGCCCCCTGATCCCCGAAGTCCTTGTCAAAGCAGATCACTTCGCTGTCATCCGGGCGCGTCCGACCTTTGACGAAATGCTGAACCGCGATACCATTCCTGAATGGCTCTGACCCGGACGGTCGGCGCATAGCGATGAAAAGGGCAGTCCGATTCGTCCATCCGATGACATCTTTGCCGTGTTGCGCTGGCCGCTGCGGCTGACCTGGGCCGGATTGTGGGCCGAAAGATCGGCACGCGCGTTCTGGCCGGTCGTGACCCTTGTGCTGGTGTTGTTGGCTGTCATGGCCTTTGCGGTGCAGGACAGTCTGACCTCGATTCAGCTGCGCGCGGCCATTGGGGTGTCGCTGTTGGCACTGGGTTTCCTCGTCGTTTTCGGCATGCGGCGGTTTCGTGCGCCCATCCGGGCCGAGGCGCTGGCCCGTCTTGACGCCAGCCTGAAAGGCAATCCGATCGCCGCCCTGACCGACGACCAGGCCATCGGCATCGACGACCCCGCCTCCCGCGCCGTGTGGGAAGCGCACAAGGCCCGCATGACCCTGCGCGCGGCCACGGCCAGAGCGGTGGCCCCGAACCTGCGCCTTGCCAGCCGCGACCCCTATGCGTTGCGCTATGTGGCAATCACGGCCTTTGTCATGGCCATGATCTTCGGCTCGCTTTGGCGGGTTGTGACGGGCAACCCGCTGGCCACAGCGGATGCCGCGATCATGTCGAGCGGCCCGTCCTGGGAAGGCTGGGCGCAACCCCCCGCCTATACCGGAAAGGCCGCGATTTATCTTGCCGAC
>JBKJVF010000154.1:0-25699 GCA_046589965.1 Paracoccaceae bacterium | reverse complement strand
GCGATCGAGCGGCTGACCGGACAAGAGACCGGCATCGACGAGGACGCGCTGGGCGCGGTCCGCATCGACGCCGTCCATTCCGTCCTGAAGGCCGAGGCATTGTAGTGGGTCGTTTCTCTGTCACCTATCGCATCGCGGCGTCGTCGCGCGACGATGCGATGGCGCGGGGTCTGGGCATCGCACTGGAACAGACGGTCGAGGTTCCGAGGGACGTGGTTCCACCGGGCTATGTCGAGGATGAAATCCTTGGTCGGATCGAAGAGCTTGGCGCGTTGTCGGACAGCCACTGGCAAGTAACCGTCAGCTATTCACCTGACAGTGCAGGCGATGAGTTCACCCAGTTTCTGAACGTGGTTTTCGGCAATTCATCGATCCAGCAGGGCATTCGTGTCACCGCCATCACAGTCGATGACAGCATGGCCGCGCGCATGCCCGGGCCGCGCTTTGGCATTGCGGGTATCCGCCGCCTGTGTGGCAGGGCCAGTGGCGGCATGATCGCACCGGTTCTAAAGCCGATGGGTCTTGGACCGGCTGATTTCGCGCGGCTCGCGGCGGGCTGTGTCCGGGGCGGGGCGGATATCGTGAAAGAGGATCACGGCCTTGCAGGCCAGCCCACTGCCCCCTTTCGCGCCCGGGTCGCGGCGGTTTGCGAGGCCATGCGCAAGGCCCGGGCCGAAACAGGGCGTCAGACCCTGTATTTCCCCAATTTGTCAGGACGGCCGGAAGAGATCGAAGCCAATCTGCGGTTCTTGAAAGATGCAGGTGCCGATGGCGTGCTGGTGATGCCGGGCCTCTTCGGCTTTGGCATGGTGCACCGCATCGCGCGGGACGCGGGGCTGAACTTGCCGGTGATGACCCACCCGTCGTTCCTGGGGTCCTTTGTCCTGGCGCCTGACCACGGCATCGATCACGGAGTTCTTTTCGGCACGATCCAGCGGCTGGCGGGGGCCGATATCTCGGTCTTTCCCAATGTTGGCGGACGCTTTGGCTTTACCGCCGACAACTGTCACCAGATCGCGGATGCGTGCCGGGCGGTCGGCGGTCCGGGCCTGCCGATGCTGCCAAGCCCGGGCGGCGGGATGAGCGCGGCGCGCGCCGCTGACATGCAACGGATGTATGGACCGGACGTGGTCTATCTGTTGGGCGGCAGTCTGCTGAAAGACCCCGACCGGATCGACGAGGCAGTCGCAGCAATGCGCAGCGCGCTGGACGCTGAGGGCTGGCGGATCCCTGGCCTCAAGGCCGCTGCGCACCGGTCGCGGTGACGTAGATCGCATAAAGCGACGAGGTCGCAGTGATGAACAGCCGGTTGCGGCGCGGACCGCCGAAACACAGGTTGGCCACCGGTTCCGGCACAAGGATCTTGCCCAGGCGGCGACCGTCAGGCGCAAAGCAATGTACGCCATCGGCGGCGCTGGACCAGAGGTTGCCCGCAAGATCGGTGCGGATGCCGTCGGGCACCCCTGCGTCGATCACAGCGAACACACGGTCATTGGACAACTTGCCGCCCGTCACGTCAAAGGCGCGGATGTGGCGGGGTTTGAGGGCATCGTGGCTGGCACCAGAGTCCGCGATATACAGCACACGCTCATCCGGTGAAAACGCAAGGCCGTTGGGCTGCAGGAAATCTGCCGCGACTAGGGTGATCTCATCCGTCGCGCCATCGATCCGATAGACGCCACGCAGGGGCTGTTCGGGCGTGGCGCGGTAGCCTTCGTAATCCGAGAGGATGCCGTAGGTCGGGTCGGTGAACCAGATGCTGCCATCCGAATGCACAACCACATCATTGGGGGAATTGAGCCGCTTGCCCTTGTAGGTATCGGCCAGAACCGTCGTGCTACCGTCCACTTCGGTGCGCACCACCCGCCGTGATCCGTGTTCGCAACTGACAAGGCGGCCCTGCCGGTCGCGGGTATGGCCATTGGCAAATTGCGATGGCTGGCGATAGGTCGACACGGCACCGCCCCCCGACGCCTCCGCCGCCCAGCGCAAGATGCGCTGGTTCGGAATATCGCTGAACAAGAGGCATTGCAGATCGTCGAACCAGACCGGACCTTCGGCCCAGCGGCAGCCGGTCCATAGCTGGTCGAGTGCGGCGGATCCGACCACAAGATGCCCAAAGGCCGGATCGTCGATCTGATAAAGCGGTGCGGTCATGGCAATACCTTTGTTTAGCGAGTTCCCATCTTGCGGCCGCTCGCCAGCAAGATCACGACGATGATGATGGCCCCGGTCATGATCAGTCGCACCCCGGCACCAAGTCCGTAGGTGTTGAGCATGGACACGACCAGAAACATGAACAGCGACGCCCCCCAGATGCCCGGGACGTTGCTGTCACCGCCCGCGACAGCGGTGCCACCGATCACCACGACGGCAATCGACGCCAGCAGGTATTCCGTGCCCATGTTCAGGGCGGCACCGCCCGAAAAACTGGCCAGCAGATAGCCGCAGATCGCGGCCAGGACAGCGCACAGGACGTATGTGACCAACCGGTTGCCGTCGACGGCGATGCCCGCCATGCGTGCGGCCGGCAGGCTTTGTCCGATGGCGGCGATCCAGCGGCCATAGGGCGTGCGGTGCAGCAAGACCCAGGCGATCACCGAGATAATGAGTGCGATCGCCGTGACATGGGGAAGGCCAATGCTGCTTGACGTGCTGAAGTCGGCAAGCACCTCTGGCGGCTTGATGCGCAAGCCCCGGTTGGTCCAGATGGCGGTGGACTGCACGATAAAGCTCATCGACAGGGTGGCAATGATGGGCGGAATGCGCAGCGCCTTGATCAGCGCATAGTTCAGCACTCCGACGCCGATCCCGATGCCGGTGGCAATGAGCAAGCCTTGCAGGATCAGATCATTCTGCCCATCCATGAATTTCAGCGACACGGTTCCCGCAAGGGTCATTGTGGCGGGCACGGAAAGGTCGATGTTGCCGGGGCCAAGGGTAATGACGAACATCTGGCCGATCCCGACCAGCACTGAAAATGCGGCAAAGGTCAGCGCCGCTTGCGACAGACCGATGGTGGAGGCCCCGCCTGTGACCGCGATGGCGGCCAGCCAGACCGCCAGAGCCGCGACAAAGGACCAGATCCAGGGTTTGGCAAACAGCGCCTTCATGTGCCACCGCCTTTGCGGTCCAGCCGGTTCAGCACCAGCCGCAGCGCGAGCACGATGATCAGGATCGCGCCTTGCGCGCCGATCTGCCAATCGGGCGAGATGCGCAGGAATGAGAGGAACGACCCCGCCAGTGTCAGTGTCAGGGCGCCGATGACGGCCCCGATCGGCGATATGCGCCCGCCAGTGAACTCCCCCCCGCCAAGGATCACACCTGCAATCGACAAAAGCGTATAGCGCAGCGCGATATTGGCGTCGGCGCTGGTGGTCAGCCCGACCAGACAGATACCTGCGGCGACTGCAAACGTGGCGGCAAGCGCATAGGTCAGGGCGCGGGCCGTGACGATGGACCACCCCGCACGCTGGACCGAACGCTGGTTGCCGCCGATCCCCCGGAGCAACACGCCGAATGACGAGCGCATGATCAAAAGATGCGCAAAGACTGCGATCAGGGCGCTGGCGACGATGGCCATCGGAAATAACGGCGGCTTTGATGTCATGACCGCGCGGGCCCATTCCGGTGCCGTTCCGCCCGGCGCGGGCAGGATCAGAACCGCAAGCCCCGCCCAGACAAAGCTCATCCCCAAGGTGACGACGATGGATGGCAGGTTCCGCAGGTAGATCAGGACACCAATGCCCGCATAGGTCGCGATGGCGGCAAGCAGGATCGCCGCACCCAGCAGGGGCGTGTCATAAAGGTAGGTTGCCGTCACACAGGCGACAAAGCTGACAAAGGTGCCGATCGACAGGTCCAGATCGTTGACCGCCATGATCAGCATCTGTGCGATGGTGGCCAGGGCAATGGGCACGGCAAGGTTGAACAGAAGGTTCAGACCCGTATAGCTCATCGCGCGGGGCTGCAGGTAGAACACGCCTGCCAGCAGCACCAGCAACGATCCGACCGGCACAACAAGGCGCAAGGTATCGGCGGATATCTTCATGCCGCCTCTGCCTGGAACGAGGCGCGCAAGATGTTGTGCTCGCTGATCGCATCGCCCGTTAGTTCAGCCACGATCACCCCTTCGCGGAAAACATAGACGCGGTCGCAAAGCTGCATTTCTTCCATCTCGGTGGAATACCACACAAAGGTGCGACCGGCCTCGGCCTCGGTTCGGATCATGCCGTAGACCTCTTGCTTGGTCCCGACATCGACCCCACGCATCGGATCATCCATCAGCACCACCGGTGCACGGGTGGACAGGGCGCGCGCAAACAGCACCTTTTGCTGGTTGCCGCCCGACAGCGACAGGATCGGGTTGGTCATGTCGGGCGTGCGGATGCCGATGCTTGATTTCCATTCGGCCCCGCGTGCCGCCTCGGCCTGGTCGTCCACAAGGCCACGGCGCGACAGATCGCCCAAGGCGGCGACAGTCATGTTCTTGACGATGCTCCACAGATCAAAGATGCCGTTTTCGCGACGGTCGCCCGCAACGAAGGTGACTTCAGGATTGCGGCGTGGCCACCATTGCGGGCTGTGGCGGTCAAAGAGCGCCATCAGCATTCGCGTCTGCCCATGGCCGCCAAGCCCGGCAAGACCGACAACCTCGCCCTGACTGGCGTGGAAGGGAAGTCCCTTTGGCAGGATCAGATCCAGTGCTGCCTGCCGCGAGGTTGCCGCGCGGCGCGTCGTGTTCTGCTGACCGGCAGCGCTGCCCATGGCTTGAACCAGACCGGCATGGTCAAACCCGCCTTGGCCGCGTTCTGCGACGATCTTGCCGTCCTTCATCACCACGATCCGGCTGGCCGTTTCCAGCACCTCGTTCAGCATGTGGGAAATCAGGATGACCGCACCGCCTTGCGCAACAAAGCGTCGCACATGCGCCAAAAGCTGTGCGGCAAGTCCCGCATCCAGCGACGAGGTCGGTTCATCAAGAATGACGACGCGCGGCGGTTGGTCCGCGTCGGAAAACGCCATCGCAATCTCGACCATCTGGCGCTGGGCGATGGACAATCCGCCGACCTGACCGCCGACATCGATGCCATGGTCGGGAAAGATCGCATCAAGACTGGCCACGATGATCTGACGGGCGTGGGTCCGCCAGCCAATACCGCCAAGGTGGCGATGCATGATGCGGGTGTTCTCGACGATGGTCAGATTCGGGCAGAGGGACAGTTCCTGAAAGACGCAGCGGACGCCATGACTGCGCGCGATGGCGATGCCGTAGGGGGTCAGCGGCACCCCGCCGCCCAGGATCACGCCCTGCTGAAGCGTCAGACCGCCGTTGATCACCGATACGATGGTCGATTTGCCCGCACCGTTATGGCCGACAAGGCCGATGCATTCGCCCGCATGAATTGACAGCGACACATCGTCCAGCGCGCAAACTTCGCCAAACCGGACCGTGATGTTGGCGGCTTCGAGGATGGCGGTGGATGGGGCCGGGGTCATGCTGCATTTCCACAAGGATCAAGGCAGGCAGACCTGCCCCTAGACGGCAAGGGGCAGGTCTGTGCGCCGACATATCAGGATATGCCGACAAGGATGTTGTCAGTTGGCGCCGTCGATCACGGCGATCGCGTCGGCCTGGCTGTATTCGACATTGGCCACGCCGCCAGCCTGGGTTGTGGCCAGATTGGCCTCCAGATTGTCCTGGTCGATCCGCAGGAACGGAACGGTCAGATCTTTTGGCACCTCTTTGCCATCAAGGACCTGCTGGGCCACCCAGAAGGCCAGCGTCGACACGCCCGGCGCAATCGACACCGACATCGTGGTGTAGTTGTTGGCGTCTTTTTGTTCCTTCCACCACTTCAACTCGTCCTCGCGGTTGCCCATGACGATGACAGGCATCGCGCGGTCTGTCGCGGCGATAGCCTGTGCAGCACCGTACCCATCGCCGCCTTGTGTCACGACGCCGACAATGTCGGGCATCGACGGCAAGATACCGGCCACCGCCTTTTGCGCCACATCCTGGGCCCAGTCGCCGTGGACCGAACCTGCGATGCTGAATTGCGGGAACTGGGCGACACCGTCGTGGATACCGGCAGAAATCTCGTCATCGACAAACACGCCGGCCAGGCCGCGGATTTCCAGAAGGCTGCCGCCTTCGGGCAGCACGCCAGCAAGGTATTCGACCTGGCTGCGACCCATTTCCTTGAAATTCACCGCGATGCGCCACGCGCAGGGTTCCGTCACGATGCCGTCGAACGAGACGACAATGATGCCCGCATCGCAGGCCTCTTTCACGGCACCGTTCAACGCGGTAGGCGAGGCCGCGTTGATGACGATGGCATCATAGCCTTGCAGAATCATGTTCTGGATCTGGGCGGCCTGTTCGGTGGCCTGATTTTCCGCCGTGGTGAAGGCGTCGGCGGCGGCAACCGTGCCATCTGCTACGGCCGGGCCGGTGATCTTTTCCCAGCTGGTCAGCATGGCCTGGCGCCACGAATTGCCGGCGTAATTGTTTGATAGTGCGATCTTCTTTGCGGATGTTTCCGCCAGAACGGGCATCGTCATGGCCAGGATAGTGGCCGATGCCATCAACAGAGTTTTGGTTTTCATGTCTTTCTCTCCCAAGATGCGCTGCTTGCATTACAGACCTGATGGTCGCCCCTTGGGGTGTCCCCTTGTCCGCAAAACTTTGTGTTGACGTTCCTCCCGTCAGCAAGGTGAGGATGGTAGAGCGGAGCGAGGCTGTACAGGGTTTTTTGAGGCAGGATTTTGCAGGATATCCGCGATATTCCTGACGGGTTCCCGTGGGGCATCGGCACGCGGCTATGGTGTTCGGCAGGGGGCGACTGTGGTGACGCCGAAGCCCGCTCAGGGCACCATGTGTCGGACCCTTGTCCCCCATTCGATGGCCGCAGCGTGCAGCCGGTCGATGCCCAATTCCTCGCGCACTTCCTCCAGCATCCTCAACTCGACCTCATTATGCTTGCCGTCGGCCGTGACGACGTCACAGGCCAGCGCATAGGCGGTCTCATGCAGGCGCTGGGGCAGGGCGTCGCGGATCAGCCCGAAAAGCGCGTCAAGGCCGTCTTCTTCTTCGAAGAGATCAAAGACGGTGTTGGCGATGCGGCGGATGCGGTCGGCATCGTATCCGGCAAAGACTGGCATGTGGTTCACAAGGCGCTGGATCGCCACCAGTTCCGCGGTGCGGACCTGTTCGTCCGAGGCCGAGACCGCGATCATCACGGCGATCAATGCATCTTGCGGGGACAGGGAAGACGTCTCGGACATCGGGCAATCCTTTGGGGTAGAATCCGTTTTTTGGTCTGGGGGACATTATTGACGCGACCCCGTGGCGGCAATAGAGGACGTCTCACGCGGGGCACGGGGCCCCATGAAGGACGATGCGATGTCAGCTTTGCGCGACGCGGCGATGAAGTCGAAGGCCTGGCCCTTTGAAGAGGCGCGCGCGCTGATGAATCGCTATGAGAAAAAGGCCCCGGAAAAGGGTTATGTGCTGTTCGAAACGGGCTACGGGCCGTCGGGCCTGCCCCATATCGGGACCTTTGGCGAGGTCGCGCGGACAACGATGATCCGCCGCGCCTTCGAGGTGATCAGCGACATCCCGACCCGTTTGATCTGTTTTTCCGACGATGTGGACGGGATGCGGAAGGTGCCGGAGAACGTGCCGCAGGGCGACATGCTGCGCCAGTACATGCAGATGCCGCTGACGAGCGTGCCTGACCCTTATGGCGAGTATGAAAGTTTCGGCCACCACAACAACGCGATGCTGCGCCGGTTTTTGGACACGTTCGGGTTCGAATACGAGTTCATCAGTGCGACGGAGTTCTACAAGTCGGGCCGGTTTGACGACACGCTGCGGCTTTGTGCAGAACGCTACGACGCGATCATGGCGATCATGCTGGCGTCTTTGCGAGAGGAGCGCCAGCAAACCTATTCATGTTTCCTGCCGCTACACCCGGAATCCGGACGCGTGATGTATGTGCCGATGAAAGAGGTGAATGCCAAGGATGGCACCATCACCTTTGACGACGAGACGGGCCGGGAATGGACGCTGCCGGTGACGGGCGGGCATGTGAAGCTGCAGTGGAAGCCGGACTTTGGCGCGCGCTGGGCAGCGCTGGATGTCGACTTTGAGATGTATGGCAAGGACCATTCCACCAACACGCCGATCTATGACGGGATCTGTGAAGTGCTGGGCGGGCGCAAGCCGAACCACATGACATATGAGCTATTCCTGGACGATCAGGGGCAGAAGATTTCGAAGTCCAAGGGCAATGGCCTGACGATCGACGAGTGGCTGACTTATGCGGCGACCGAAAGCCTGTCCTATTTCATGTACCAAAAGCCGAAGACGGCCAAGCGGATGCATTTCGATGTGATCCCACGCGCAGTGGATGAATATCATCAGCAGTTGCGGGCCTATCCGACGCAGGATGTGGACGGCCAGGTGTCGAACCCGGTCTGGCATATTCACGGCGGTCAGGTGCCCGAAAGCCGGATGGTCGTGTCCTTCGGGATGCTGCTGAACCTCGCATCCGTGTCGGGGGCAAAGGATGCCAAGGCGCTATGGGGATTTATCAACCGCTATGCGCCGGATGCATCGCCCGAGGGCAACCCCGATCTGGACGCGGCGGCGGGCTATGCAGTGCGCTACTTCGCGGACCGGATAGCACCTACACGGGTGTTCCGCCTGCCAAACGATCAGGAGCGGGCGGCGATGCAGGACCTGCGGGCGCGGCTGGCGGTCTGGGAGGGTGGGCTGGACGACGAGGCGTTGCAGTCGATGGTCTTTGCAGTCGGCAAGGAGCACGGGTTCGAGCCCTTGCGCGACTGGTTCAAGGCGCTTTACGAGGTACTGCTCGGCGCCAGCGACGGGCCACGCTTTGGGGGGTTCATCGCACTTTATGGCATCGACGAGACGACCGCGCTGATCGACAAGGGTTTGGCAGGGACGCTGGTGGGCTAAAGGTTCACTGACGCCAGACCTTCCACCAGGTCTGCCACTGATCACCAAGCGCGTGCGGTGTGCCTGCCAGCAGACGGCGCGAAAGCGGCAGCGCCTGTGCGAGCAAGGTCGCTTGCCGCTCCTGCGCCTGAGCGATCAGGGGGGCGCTGATGTCGCCTTGCGGCAAGAGCCCGATCAGTTCTGACAGGTCATGATGATCGCCGAGAAGAGCCCCCAAGTCATCGGCCACGATGATGCGGGGTGCCGTCATCTCGGGCCAGAGCGGCACGAGTAGGCGACATTGATACCAGTGATCCTTGACGCGTTTGCGCCAGGCATGGATGACAGGTTTATCAGGCGCGCTGTGGGGTGATTTCCGCACGAGCTGCATTGCCTTTTGCGCCGCGTGAAAGCTGCGTTCCAAGCCTGGGCGCAGGGCTGCAAAGCCATCGCCCTGGACGGTCCAGCCTGCGGCGCGGCTGCGGACTTTGGCCATGGCCTTGGCAAAGGCGGCAACACTCTTAGCCAAGGCTTCAGGGGTCTCGGCGGCCGCCTTGCGGTGCTGAAATGGTTCACGCAATGACGACAGGTCATTGGCGTCAAGGTCGATGCCGCCGACAAGTGCGTCAAAGGCGGACAACATGACGTCGGCATTGCGCAAGGTGGCAATGGTCTGGCCTGCGGCGCGCAGGGCGTCGTTTTCCTTGGCGAAGTCGTCAAAGCCGGGGCGGATCAGGCGTATCAGGCCGCGCAGCTTCTTGACCGATTTGCGGGCATTGTGAATGCGGATCGGCAAGGGGCTGTCAGGCTTTTCAAATCCGGCAAGCGCGCATTCGATCTGCTCGCGTGCGATGCGTCTGACCGCGCTGTCGATGTCGCGGTCGTGTGGCGAAAAACGATAGGACATGGCTTTTTCCTGTCTCCGATCTGCCTCAATCTAAGGCCGCATAGGCCATTCACAAAGCGGCATGGCGCAAGCCTGTCCTTGACCAGATGCTGTACTGGCCTAGACTTTCATCGGGGACGTCGTGAAAAGGGAGCCTGCGCCATGCGCAATGGTCTATACGGACTGCTGACGGCCGTCTTGCTTGCATTTCCTGCCCTTGCCCAGGAAGAACCGATCCAGAACACCATCCAGTCGCAACTGGATGCGTTCGGAAAAGACGATTTCGCGACCGCCTTCACCTTTGCCAGCCCGTTGATCAAGGGCATGTTCGGCACGCCGGAGAATTTCGGCCTGATGGTCACGCAAGGCTATCCGATGGTGCATCGCCCCTCTGCGGTCAAGATGTTGGAATTGCGCGAGGTGGCCGGCAACCTGTGGCAGCGTGTGATGATCACGGACGTGGCGGGGCGCACACATCTTCTGGACTACATGATGATCGAGACGCCCGAGGGCTGGCAGATCAATGCGGTCCAGCTGTTGCCATCGCCAGACATCGGCGCCTGAACCGTTGCGCCCGGATCACTTCGGGCGCACGGCGCCCTGAACCTTGGTTAATCGCTGGTTGCTAACCCTGTTGCCCATCGCGTCGCGGGACCGGATGGCAGTTTTTTGATGCCAAAGCCTCGGCGCGGATCTGCAACCGAGGCGAGGGCATGACGCAATGAACAAGGCAATTACTGACGGTCTGGTGCTGATGCCGCCGCCGTTTTCGGCAGGGTTGACCCTGTGGTCCAGTGGCAATGGCGTGCCCGGTGATCCCGCCTATCAGGGCCAGCCCAATGCGGCGCTGGTCACCAATGACCAGGACTTCGCTGGCTGTCTGGAGCTGCAGAAGGCAACGACGACGCAGAAACTGCGGTCCTTTGCCCAAACGCCGTTTCAGCCTGGGATGTATCTGCGGGTCACGGCGCGCGTGAAGGCGGTGTCGGGCAATCTGCCGGCGGTGCGGATCGCGGCATGGGCCGGCAGCATCACGTCGACCAATGTGGGCACCGTGCCGCAGACCGGTGCGGCGATCCAGTTGACGGCCTACGGCGAGGTTGTGACGGTGCAGGCCATCATCGGGTCGGGCAGCCGCCAAGGCGTGGATCTGATCTGGGGCACCACGCCGGTCTATGCCCATATCGGACTGGACTTGACGGGGGCCAATGGCGGCGTTGTGCGCATCGACGATCTTGTTATCGAGGACGTCACGGAAGTCTTTCACCGCAAGATGATGGATTGGGTCGATGTGCGTGACTATGGCGCAATCGGCAATGGCGTGGCCGATGACCTTGCGGCTTTCGTGGCGGCGGATGCCGCGGCGGCGGGGCGCAGCATTCTGGTGTCGGCTGGCACCTATCTGATCAACGGTGATCTGACGCTGAATTCCCGCGTCCGGTTCGAAGGCACGCTGTCGATGCCCGCGCAGTTCCGGCTGGCCTGCACGCGAAACTACGATCTGGACACCTATGCCGGGGCCTTTGGTGGCGAACTGGCTGGTTTTCGGAAAGCGTTGCAATCGCTGTTCTATTTCACCGATCACGTCGCCTTTGATCTGTCGGGCCGCAGGGTCGACCTGACCGAGCCGCTGGATATTGCGGCGATCGGTGGTCTGGACACGTTTGCCCAGCGCCGCGTGATCATGAACGGCTTTCTGAACGCGGTCACTGGTCCTGCATGGACGACGACCAATGTGACATCGGTCGCGACCTACACACCGAGCACGGCCACCACCACGCTGACAGCCGTCGCCAATGTCGCCAACGTTCCCGTCGGTGCACTGGTGGTCGGAACGGGCGTCGGTCGCGAGGTCTATGTGACGGCCAAAAACGTCGGCGCGGGCACTGTGACACTGAGCCAGCCACTTTGGGGGGCGGCCGGTACGCGCAGCTACACGTTCCAGCGGTTCCGCTACATGCTCGACTTCAGCGGATTTGTCCTGCTGACCCGGTTCGAGATCGAAGCGGTGGAATTGCAGTGCAACGGTGTCGCATCGGGCATCTTGCTGCCGACCGCGGGCGGCACGTTCCGCGTGGCGGATTGCACGCTGAACACGCCGCTTGATCGTGGCATCACGTCATCGGGGACCGGGTGTCAGGGCCTGTTTGTCGATCAATGCCAGTTCCTGTCGAACGAGCAAACGCTGCCTGCCCAGGCGCGCACCTCGATCGCGCTGAACGTGAACGCCAATGACACCAAGATCCGCAACAACCGCGTCGTGCGGTTTGCACATTTCGCGATCATGAACGGCACCGGCCACCTGATCCTGGGCAACCACTTCTTTCAGGGCGATGACGAAGTGTCGGGGATACGCCGCGCAGGCCTGGTCTTTACCCAGACCAATGTCAGCACTGTGGTGACCGGCAACTATGTCGACAACTGCTTTGTCGAATGGGGCAACGAACACGACGCGTTTCCGGAATTCAACAACGAGTTCTCGTTCGGTGGGCTGAACATTGTTGGCAACGTGTTCATTGCGTCGAACGTCGCGACGTTCTTTCGCTGGATCGTGATCAAGCCCTATGGGCCGGACCATTTCCTGAACGGGTTTTCGCTAATCGGGAACAGTTTCCGTGTCTTCAATACATCGGCAGATCGGGTCGAAATGGTGGACACCACGCTGTCCACACTCGACATGACCAAGGCGCGGAACGTGCGGGTGGATGGCAACAGTTTCAACCAGGTCGGGCAGTTCATCATGAACCCGATCCGGATCAGCCATACGCAGAATACGGCCGCAGACCCCTGGACCATCGACGCATCCGCGTTCTTGCCCTTTGGCGGGCGTGTGCGGATGGTGGAGGCGGTGATGCCCGAAGGGTCCATCACCAATGCCGCCAACGCCGCGCGTTACGTGCAGCCGAATGCCACGGTGGGCACTGGCCCGCTTGGCAATCAGGCAACGCTGCGCTGGGGTGAGGCGGTCAAGGGCAAGGTCACGGTCGTGTTGCGGATGGACAATCCGACCTGACACGTTCGGGCATCGGCGAAAAGGGCGGCGTTGGCCGCCCTTTTTTGTTTTCAGGCAAGATCTTCCGGGGTCAGGCGAAACGCTTTGCCAAACCCGCCGTTGAGCATGGCGGATGTCACGGAAAATCGCACAAAACTGAAATCGGTAAAGTCGATGTAAAGCGTCGATTTTGGGTGCTTTGACAGCCAGTGAGCGCGCAGCACGCCATGCGCAGGATCGGTGCGCGCCACAAAACTGGCAGTGACCTGCAACATCAGGCGTGGGTGGGTCAGAGGATCGCCCTTGGGTCCCGGCTCACCCACCATGATTGCGGCAGCGGGATTGCCACGCAGGGCACCGTGATGCGCGCTGAGCGACGAAATCAGTGACATCGGGGCGCCGCTGGGGCCGCACGCAAAGGCGATGCGGCTGATTGCGGGGGTCCCGGTTACAGGGTCAATGACTGCGAGTGACGCAAAATCTGCTTTCGACATCAGGTCCGCTGCCATCGCGCGCGCAGCATCGTCGGCGGGTGAAACTGGATCGATCTTTTGCATGGTTCGTCCAGGCCTGCGTGGATTGGTTGCCTACCAAAGCTGGGCTGCTGGTGGCACGAAGACAACCGCACGAATCAAGCGGGTTCTCGCCCCACCGCTGCGGTCAATCGCCGAATCCGTCACCTGCACGCAGCGAAGCCGCCGACACTTCTTTTCGTGCAAGCTTTCGGCCTGACGCCCGGTATGTAAATCGTCAACAGCATGAAAAACAAAGAGTTTGGATGATCAAGGGCGAAGAACTTTTCAATGCGTTTTCTAATCTGGTGAAGATATTTACAAAATATATCAATATCTGAAGGGGGTTACCTAAAATCTTCAACTGTAGTAAACTTAACGTGGGATGGTGAATCGGCCCTGTGCAACGGCTATACGGCAGATGTCGTAAGGCGGTTGGGCTTTGAATCACCGGGAGGGGTCGGATGTCGGAACAGGGTCAAGCAAGCGGCGTTTTTGCAGCGTCGAAAGAGTTTGTGTCCAAGGCGCACGTGACGCCTGAACTTTATGCACAGATGTACAGCGCGTCCGTCGCAGATCCGGAAGCGTTCTGGGCCAAGGAAGGCCAGCGGATCGACTGGACCCGCCCCTTTACGCGGGTCAAAAACACGTCATTCGCGCCCGGCAACATCTCGATCAAGTGGTTCGAGGATGGCGCGCTGAATGTCAGTGCCAACTGCATTGATCGCCACATGCTGACGCGTGCGGACCAGACCGCGATCATCTGGGAGCCCGATGATCCGAAAGAGCCGGCCCAGCACATTACTTATCGACAGCTGCTTGAACAGACTTGCCGACTTGCCAACGTCTTGAAGGCGCATGGTGTGACCAAGGGTGACCGTGTTGTCCTTTACATGCCAATGATCCCAGAAGCCGCCTATGCGATGCTGGCCTGCACCCGGATCGGGGCAATCCATTCCATCGTGTTTGGCGGATTTTCCCCGGATGCACTGGCCAATCGGGTCAACGACTGCGAGGCGAAACTGGTCATCACGGCCGACTGGGCCCCGCGTGCAGGCAAGAAGACGGGCCTGAAGGACAACACCGACAAGGCCATGCTGCATGTGGACGACCGCGTCCGCGTGCTGGTGGTCAAGCGCACGGGCGACCAGACCAGCTGGACCGATGGCCGTGACTACGACCTGACCGCGGAGATGGCCGCCGCCAAGCCCTATTGCCCCTATGTCGAGGTCGGCGCCGAAGATCCGATGTTCATCTTGTACACCTCAGGCTCCACCGGCAAACCGAAGGGCGTGGTGCATACCACCGGCGGCTACCTCGTCTATGCCGCGATGACGCATCAGATCACCTTTGACTACCACGACGGCGATGTCTTCTGGTGCACGGCGGATGTCGGCTGGGTGACGGGCCACAGCTACATCGTCTATGGCCCGCTGGCGAATGGTGCCACGACCATCATGTTCGAAGGCGTGCCCACCTTTCCGGACGCGGGCCGCTTTTGGGAAGTCATCGCCAAGCACAAGGTCAGCCAGTTCTATACCGCCCCGACCGCGATCCGCAGCCTGATGGGCCTTGGGCCGGAGTGGGTGGAAAAGCACGACCTTTCCAGCCTGAAGCTGTTGGGAACAGTCGGCGAGCCGATCAATCCCGAGGCGTGGAACTGGTATCACACTCATATTGGCAAGGGCGCTATTCCGATCGTCGACACCTTCTGGCAGACCGAAACCGGTGGCCATATCATCACGCCAATCCCAGGCGCGATCCCGCAAAAGCCGGGCTCGGCCACCAAACCGTTCTTTGGCGTCAAGCTGGAGGTGCTGGACCCCGCCACGGCCAAGGTCCAGAGCGAAACCGCCACGGAGGGTGTCCTTTGCATCACCGACAGTTGGCCGGGTCAGATGCGCACCCTTTGGGGCGACCACAAGCGGTTCGAAGAGGCCTATTTCAGCCAATATCCCGGCTATTACTTTACCGGCGATGGCTGCACCCGCGATGCCGATGGCTATTACTGGATCACCGGCCGCGTCGATGACGTGATGAACGTCAGCGGCCACCGGATGGGAAGCGCCGAGATCGAAAGCGCGCTGGTGGCGCATGAGGCCGTCGCCGAAGCCGCCGTGGTGGGGTATCCGCACGACATCAAGGGACAGGGCATCTATGCCTATGTCACCCTGATGCGCGGAGTGGAGCCGACCGAAGCCCTGCGCAAGGCGCTGGAGGCCTGGGTCCGCACCGAAATCGGCCCGATCGCCAAGCCCGACCTGATCCAGTGGGCCCCCGGCCTGCCGAAAACCCGGTCCGGCAAGATCATGCGCCGCATCCTGCGCAAGATCGCGGAAAACGACTTTGCCACGCTTGGCGATACCAGCACATTGGCCGATCCTACGGTGGTTGACGATCTGATCGCCAACCGGATGAACAAGGTCTGAGGCGCGTGGCAGCCGTCCTTATCCTTCTGGGTCCGCCCGGCGCAGGCAAGGGAACGCAAGCCCGGATGCTGGAACAAGACTTTGGTCTGGTCCAGCTATCGACCGGTGACCTTCTGCGCGCCGCTGTTGCCGCCGGCACCGAGGCGGGGCGCAAGGCCAAGGGTGTGATGGAGGCAGGACAACTGGTGTCCGATGACATCGTGCTTACAGTCCTGAAGGACCGGATCGCGCAACCCGATGTAGCCCGCGGCATCATCCTGGACGGCTTTCCGCGCACCGCAGGACAAGCGGCGGCGCTGGACACCCTGCTTGCCAAAACCGGCCAGCGCGTCACCGCCGCCGTCAGCCTTGAGGTGGATGACGAGGCGATGGTTGCCCGAGTTTCGGGCCGCATGACCTGCGGCACCTGTGGTGAAGGTTATCACGACCAGTTCAAGCAGCCCGCCCATGCGGGGACCTGCGACAAATGCGGCGGCACGTCGTTCAACCGGCGGGCCGACGACAACGCCGAAACTGTGCGCGAAAGGCTTGCTGCCTATCACGCCCAGACGGCACCGCTGATCGCGCATTACGATGCACAGTCCGTTCTGGAACGGGTGCCGGCGATGGGGTCCATCGCCGCTGTCCGCGCCATGCTGGCCGGCATCGTGGGGCGCGTTTCAGCGTAACAAGAGGGGCCGTTTTCTCGCCTGGCGGGGGACGGAAAAACGATAAACAAGGGAGTAGCACACATGGCGGACACAACATCTGCCAATTCCTATTGGGCAGCGAATATCAGGATCATCGTGATTTCCATGATCATCTGGTTCGTCTGCTCGTTTGGACTTGGCATCCTGCTGCGGCCAGCGCTGTCGGGGATCCACATCGGCGGTGCCGACTTGGGTTTCTGGTTCGCGCAGAACGGGTCGATCTACGTCTTCCTCATTCTGATCTTCGTCTACGCGCGGATCATGAACAAGGTCGACCGTGATCACGGCGTAGAAGAGTAAGGGGGCAGAACCAGATGGATCAGTTTACCCTTAACCTCATCGTCATCGGACTGTCTTTTGCGCTGTATTTCGGCATCGCGTTCTGGGCTCGTGCCAGCTCGACCGCCGAATTCTATGCCGCCGGACAGGGCGTCGGCCCGGTGGTCAACGGCATGGCGACCGCAGCTGACTGGATGTCGGCGGCGTCCTTCATCTCGATGGCGGGTCTCATCGCCTTCGGGGGCTACAACAACTCGGTCTTCCTGATGGGCTGGACCGGTGGCTACGTGCTTCTGGCACTGCTGCTGGCCCCGTATCTGCGCAAGTTCGGCAAATTCACCGTGCCGGAATTCGTGGGTGACCGCTTTTACTCGACCTCGGCCCGCATGGTTGCCGTGGTCTGCCTTCTCGTCATCTCGATCACCTATGTTATCGGGCAGATGGTTGGCGTGGGCGTGACCTTCGCGCGCTTTCTTGAAGTTTCCACCACGACCGGCCTTCTGATCGGTTCGGCGGTGGTGTTCGCCTATGCCGTGTTCGGGGGCATGAAAGGTATCACCTATACCCAGGTGGCGCAGTACATCGTGCTGATCCTGGCCTACACGATCCCGGCGCTGTTCATCTCGCTGCAACTGACCGGCAACATCCTGCCGCAGCTAGGCCTGATCGGATCCTATGCTCCGACCGGGGGTGAAACCTACTTCCTGGACAAGCTTGACCAGGTGGTGACTGACCTCGGCTTTACCGCCTACACTGCCGACACCACGAACATGTTCAACATGTTCCTCGTCACCATGTCGCTGATGATCGGGACCGCGGGTCTGCCGCACGTGATCATCCGCTTCTTCACGGTTCCCAAGGTTTCGGACGCACGTCTGTCCGCTGGCTGGGCGCTGGTATTCATCGCACTGCTTTACACGGTTGCTCCGGCAGTCGGGTCGATGGCGCGTTTGAACATCACCACTACTTTCTGGCCAGGCGCAACTTCGGGTGAAACCTTCAGTGCGCCCGCGCTTTCGATTGCTGAAATCGACAGCAACCCGGAACTGGCCTGGATCCGGAACTGGGAAAAGACGGGTCTTCTGGCGTTCTCCGACAAGAACGGCGATGGCCTGATCCAGTACTTTAACGAGAAGAAGCCTGTTGCCGACGCCAACAAGGCGCTGGCTGACGCGAAGAAGGCCCTGGCCGATGCTGCCGCCGATGCTGACAAGGCACCGCTGGAAGCCGCGATCGTCGAAAAGCAGACTGCGCTTGATGCCGCATTGGCCGATCCGGCCAATGGTGTCGGGGGCAAATCGCTTGCCGAACAGGGTTTTGTCGGCAACGAACTGACCACCGTGAACAACGACATCATGGTGCTTGCCAACCCCGAGATCGCCAAGCTTCCGGGCTGGGTGATCGCGTTGGTCGCCGCCGGTGGTCTTGCCGCCGCGCTGTCGACCGCTGCGGGCCTTCTGTTGGCCATTTCTTCGGCCATCAGCCACGACCTGATCAAGGGCGCCCTGCGTCCGGACATCAGCGAAAAGAGCGAGCTTCTGGCCGCACGGATCTCGATGGGTTTTGCCATCGCTCTGGCGACCTGGCTTGGTCTGAACCCACCCGGCTTTGCAGCACAGGTGGTGGCACTGGCCTTCGGTCTGGCTGCTGCGACGATCTTCCCGGTTCTGATGATGGGTATCTTCTCGACCCGTGTCGGCAAGGAAGGCGCTATCGCAGGCATGATCGTCGGTCTTCTGTCGACGTCTATCTACATCTTCATGTACCTGGGCTGGTTCTTCATCCCCGGCACCAACTGGCTTCCGAACACTCCGGACGCCCATTGGTTCGGCATCTCTCCGGCGGCTTTCGGTCCGATCGGCGCGCTGTTGAACTTCGCCACGGCCTACATCGTCTCGATGATGACGAAAGCGCCGCCGCGCGAAGTGCAGGAACTGATCCAGTCGATCCGCGTGCCGAAAGGTGCCGGCAAGGCTGTCGCCCACTAAGACCTCACGCGCCTCCGGGGAA
This sequence comes from Paracoccaceae bacterium, assembly GCA_046589965.1. GTDB lineage: Bacteria > Pseudomonadota > Alphaproteobacteria > Rhodobacterales > Rhodobacteraceae > JAJNPS01. The sequence continues at coordinate 6,937 of JBKJVF010000154.1, read as the reverse complement.
ACCCGGGGGCGCGTCCCTTTTGGAACGTTCGGGCTTTTGGAAAGTGCGGGACATGGAACAGGACGCTATCGGCCTGAACACTTCCAGACTCTTGGCCTTTCTGGAAACGGTCCACCCCTATGACAGCCTGCCGCGGGACGAGATGGCGCGTGTCGCCGCTTCTTTCAGCGCCATGCATTACGACGACACCGCCGTGATCTATTCGGCCGGCGAACCCATGACCGGCATCTACCTGATCCTCGAAGGATCGGTTGAAGTGCTGGAGCCTTCGGGCGGCCTTGTATCGCTGTTGGGACCCCGCAACAGTTTTGGCGAACGCGGGCTGATGCGAGACGGGATCGCGGTGACGACCGCGCGCGCCACCGAGGGCACCGAGATCCTGATGCTGCCCGAGGCGGAGTTTCGCCGCCTGATCGCGACCTACCCGGCCTTTGAGCGGTTCTTCCGCCGGGGCCGCCAGCAGGAAAACCGTGCCGCCGACATTTCGACCCGCAAGGTGGGTGATCTGATCGCCCGTGCCCCGATTGCCGTGGGGCCGGGTGCCACGATCCGCGAGGCGGCGACGATCATGCGCGATGCCCATATCTCGTGCCTTGCAGTGGTGGAAGGCGAGCGGCTGATCGGGATCGTGACCGCGCGGGATTTCACCAACAAGGTGCTGGCCGAGGGAATGGATTCCGCAACTCCGGTCCGTGCGGTCATGGCACAAGACCCGATGGTTCTGTCGCCGGACAGTCTGGGGTCGGACGTGCTGAACCGGATGTTGGAACACCGGATCGGCCATCTGCCGGTGGTGGACGACGGCAAACTGGTCGGCATGATCACCCAGACCGATCTGGTGCGGTTTCAGGCGGTATCTTCGGCGCTGTTGGTCCGCGACGCGGCGACCGCGCTGACGGTGGCAGAACTGGCCGAAAATACCGCCCGCATCCCGCGCCTTTTGGTGCAGCTGGTCGGTGGCGGGTCGGCGCATGAGGTGGTGACGCGCCTGATCACCGACATTGCCGATACCGTGACGCGCCGTCTGCTGGCGATGGCCGAGGCCGAGCTTGGCCCGGCGCCGGTGCCCTATCTGTGGGTTGCCTGCGGCAGTCAGGGACGTCAGGAACAGACCGGTGTCAGCGATCAGGACAATTGCCTGATGCTCGACGATGCGGCGACATCTGCCGACATGGCCTATTTCGCCGCGCTGGCCAAGATCGTCAGCGACGGGCTTAACGCCTGCGGCTATGTCTATTGCCCGGGCGACATGATGGCGACCAACCCGCAATGGTGCCAGCCGATGCGGGTCTGGCGTGAGTATTTCCGCAAATGGGTGGCCACCCCCGACCCGATGGCGCAGATGCTGGCAAGCGTCATGTTCGACCTGCGGCCCATCGGCGGGGCCGCCAACCTTTACGCCGACCTGCAGACCGAAGTGCTGGAGATGGCCGCGAAAAACTCGATCTTCGTGGCGCATATGGTGTCCAACAGCCTGAAGCATACGCCGCCCCTTGGCCTCTTGCGCGGGTTTGCCACCATTCGGTCGGGCGAGCACAAGAACCACATCGACCTGAAGATGAACGGCGTGGTGCCCGTTGTGGACCTGGGTCGCGTCTATTCCCTGATCGGCCAGCTTTTGGCGGTGAATACCCGTGCCCGGTTGGAAGCGGGCGCCGAGGCAGGGATCATCAGCGCAAGTGGGGCGCGCGACCTGATCGAGGCCTATGACCTGATCGCTGAAACCCGGCTGGAGCATCAGGCCCGGCGGGTGAAGGCGGGCGAGAGGCCAGACAACTTCATCGCGCCGTCGGAACTGTCGGATTTCGAACGCAGTCACCTGCGCGACGCCTTTGTCGTCGTACGCACCATGCAATCCGCCGTGGGATCTGCCCGCGGCGCCAGAACTTAGGACCGAACGCCGCAATGGCCATTGACCTGATCGCCGCCTTCTTCGTCGCTGCCATTGTCGGCATGCTCGTCTGGCTTTTGCGGCGCTGGGTGCCGGCCCTGCCGCGCTGGCTGGTCCCGGCCTCGGCCGGCCTTGCGCTGATCAGCTACACGGTGTGGAGCGAATACGACTGGTACCCCCGCATGAGCCGCCAACTGCCGCCCGAGATCGAGGTCGTCGCCACGCTTGATGAAACCTCTCCGTTCCGGCCTTGGAGCTTTCTGGCTCCGGCAACCAGCAGCTTTGTCGCGCTTGACCATCGCAAGACCCTCACTCACCCGCAGAAGGCCGATCTGCGCATGGTCACGCTCTACAGCTTTGCCCGGACCGGTGGCATGACCGAGGGGCTGATGGCGGTCGACTGTGCCGGCGCGCGTCAGGCGCTGATGGTGTCCGGCGCCGAGATCACCGATGCGGGCGAGTTGACCGGGGCCGACTGGCAACCGGCCGTCGCGAATGAAAAACTGCAAGAAGCCGCTTGCCGAAAGGGGTGAGGCATGGACCGAAAGCCGCGTATCCTGGTGGTCGAGGATGAGGACAACATCGCCGTGGCGCTGGACTATCTGATGACCCGCGAAGGCTATGACCACGACCGCGTATCCAGCGGTGCCGATGCGATGCCCCGCATCCGCGCCACCCATCCCGACCTGGTTTTGCTGGACGTGATGTTGCCCGAGGTCTCGGGATACGAGATCTGCGAGGGCATCCGGATGGACCCGACATTGGCCGACGTGAAGATCCTGATGATGACCGCGCGTGGGTCGGCCATCGAGCGCCGCAAGGGGCTGGCGCTGGGGGCTGACGGCTTCATCTCCAAGCCGTTCGAGCTGAAGGCTTTGCGCGAGGAAGTCCGCCGACTACTGAGCATAGGGGTCTAGACCATGCTGATGCACCTGTCGCTGCGGCTGAGGGTGCTTTTGATCTTTGCCGGCCTTGGCGTCGCCGTGATCCTTGCCACGGGGCTTGGCCTCTGGCTGGGCTATAGCCGCCTTGACACCCCCGGCGCAGGGCAGGGCTTTGTTCAAGCCGGCGTAGTGGCGGGCTTTTCCACGCTGGGGTTGGTGGCGGGGGTCTGGTACCTGTTTGACCTGAACGTCGCCAAACCGATCGAGACGCTGTCGGGTGCCTTGCGCGCCCGCGCCCATGCCGATGTCAATGCCGACATGGATGCAGCCATCGCACGCTATCTGGGCGACCTGGCCCCGGCCGCCCAGGCCGCAGCACAAAGCCTGTCTGAAACCCGTTCGGCCCTTGCCGAGGCGGTCGCCCGCGAGACCTTGCGGCTGGGGTCCGAGAAAGCCCGGCTGGAGGCGCTTTTGTCGGACGTGCCGGTGGGTGTCATTCTGTGTTCGGCCGACCATGCGCTGGCCTTTTACAACTCGCCCGCAGCGGACGTCATCGGGGCGGGTCGCGGCAAGGGGCTGGAGGCTGGGCTTGACCGCAAGCTATTTGACTATCTTCACGAAGCCCCCTTGCGTCATGCGTATGACCGACTGATTGCCACCGCCGATCCGGACGCTGCCTCGGACTTGCTTTGCACCACCCGCGAAGGCGCGCGCGTGCTGGCCGCCCGGATGCGCCTGCTGGGGGACGCAGGCAGTCCCGGCTACGTGCTGACCTTGCGTGACATCACCGGCGACATGGCCACCGAGGCCCGGCGCGAGGCGATGCTGGCTGAGGCGCTGGACAGCCTTCGCCGCCCCACCGCCACTTTGGCCACTTTGGTCGAGGTGCTGCCCGATGACGCGCTGCCCGCCCCGCTGCAAGCCGCGCTGAAAGACGAGGTCGCCCGCCTTTCACGGGCCGTCACCCGCTTTGGTGTCGCGCGTGACGAGGGCCAAGGCGAGGCGTCGGTCCTGCCGCAGACCCGCGCTTCCGACCTTGCCGCTGGGCTGACCGCACGGCTTGACACGCTTGGCATCATGGCCGCAGCCCGCACCGCCGACCTGCTGCTGCGCTGCAACGGGTTCGAGATCATCACCCTGCTGGCGGCCCTGGCAAAGCATGTGGATGCGCGGGGCGGTGCAGGTGACCTGCAGCTTGTCATCGACGAGGAAGACAGCGGCGCGGCTATCCGGTTGTCCTGGCAGGGCCCGCGCGTGACAGTGGCAGAGCTGGACCACTGGCTGGCCGAACCATTGTCCCCCGAGACGCCCGACCGCCCCGCCAGCGCCGTTCTTGCCGCCCATGCTACCGAGGTCTGGCCCGAGGCGTCAGACGGCCGCGCAGCGCTTTGCCTGCCGATCCGCCGGGCGCGCCGCGCTGTCGCCCGCCCGGCGCCGGTGGCCCGGAACGTGGTCTATGATTTCGAACTTCTGTCCCCCGCCCGCACCGACAAGCTGGCCGAGTCTCGGCTCGACCGGATGACCTATGTGGTCTTCGATACCGAGACGACCGGCCTCAACCCCCGCCAGGGCGACGAGATCGTGCAGCTTGCGGCGCTGCGGATCGTGAACGGTCGCCGGGTAGAAGGGGAAATTTTCGACACGCTGGTCAATCCGGGCCGCCCGATCCCCGCCGTTTCGAGCAGCGTGCATGGCATCACCGATGCCATGGTCGCCGACGCGCCGCCAGTGGCCGATGTCGTGCGGCGGTTCCACAAGTTTGCCGAAGGCGCAGTGCTGATCGCGCATAACGCCCCCTTCGACATGGAATTCCTGCGCCGCGTCGAAGGGCAGCTGGGCCTGACTTTCGATATGCCGGTTGTGGATACCGTGCTGCTGTCCGCCGTCGTCTATGGCCAGCATGAAGTGCATAGCCTGGACGCCTTGTCGCACCGTCTGGGGATCAACATTCCCGAAGAGGCCCGCCACACCGCCATTGGCGATACGCTGGCGACGGCGGATGCCTTCCTTAAGCTGGTGCCGATGCTGGCGGGGCGTGGCCTTGACACCTTTGGCGCCGTGCTGACCGAGGTGCGCAAACATGGGCGCCTGCTGAAGGACCTGAACTGACGCGGCAGTCATCCCCCTTCCATCTCAAGGCGGGGGGCCATACGCCCCTGGCACCCGATATCAGACCCCGAACGGATCGACCCCATACCGCACCCCGACCAGCGTCAATCCGTCCGGCGGACAGACCGGACCGCAGGCGGCACGGTCGCGCAGCGCCAGCACCTGCGCCACCCGGTCCGGGGACCAGGCACCCGACCCCACCCGCTCCAGTGTGCCGACGATCGACCGCACCTGATTGTGCAGGAAACTGCGCGCGCGGAAATGCAGCCGGATTTCCTGACCGCCGGGATAGTCGTGGGCGGTGACGCTGATCTCGTCCAATGTCTTGACCGGGCTTTGCGCCTGACAAAAAAGCGACCGGAACGTCGTGAAATCATGCTTCCCGATCAGGTGAGCCGCCGCTGCGCGCATCGCCTGCGGATCCAGCGGGCGGATGACCTGCCAGGCCAGTCCGCGATCTTGCGTCAAGGGCGCGCGGCGATTGACGATGCGGTAGGTGTAGGACCGCTCCAATGCCGAAAACCGCGCGTGAAAATCGTCCGGCACCCGGACCACGTCCAGCACCGCCACCGGATCAGGCTTCAGATGCCAGTTCAGCGCACCAATGAGCTTGAACGGGTCCCAGTCCTGCGCCAGATCGCAATGCGCCACCTGACCTGTGGCGTGAACGCCGGCATCGGTCCGACCTGCACCTTGCACCACCGTTCCCGGCTCCAACGCCGCCAGCGCGGCCTCGATCCGCGCCTGCACGGTCGGCTGCCCGCCCGACTGGCGTTGCCAGCCGTTGAACGGACCCCCGTGATAATCAATGAGCATGGCAAAGCGCGGCATGGGGGCGTCGGTTAGCGCCTTGGCCGGGGTCTGTCCATGGTGCGCGGCACTTTCCCTCTACCGGCGCGGCCCTGTGGTTCTTATGTTAGGCGCAAAAGGGGACAGTGATTGGTGATCGGACGCCTGACAGACAGCATTGCGCGGGGTGTGGAAAATGCCGTCGCCGCAGCCTCCTCTTCGATGTTTGAGCCGGTGATCCGTCTGGGCGTCACGGGACTGGCACGATCTGGCAAGACCGTCTTCATCACCAGCCTAGTTGCAAACCTGCTGGATCGGGGCCGGATGCCGCAGCTGATGGCCGCGACCAAAGGCCGGATCGAGGCAGTGGTGCTGCAGCCCCAACCCGACTTGACCGTGCCAAGGTTCGACGTGGAGGGGCACTTGGCCGCCCTCACGGGTGATGATCCGCGCTGGCCAACCTCGACCCGCAGCATATCCGAACTTCGCCTGTCGTTTCGGGTGCGGCCATCGGGGTTGCTGGCGGCCTTTTCCGGCCCGCGCATGGTTCATGTCGATATCGTCGACTATCCCGGCGAATGGCTTTTGGACCTGGGGCTAATGGCGCTGGACTATGGCCAATGGTCCGAACGCGTTCTGGCACGGATCGCCAAACGGCCCGAGGCGGCGGCGTTTCTGTCGAGTGCGCGGGCCGAGGACGGATCGCTGCGCCACGACGAAACCCGCGCGCGCGCCCTTGCCGACGCCTATACCGCCTATCTGGCCGCGGCACGAGATGCGGGCTATTCCGACGGCGCGCCGGGGCGGTTCCTGCTGCCGGGTGATCTGGCGGGGTCGCCGGTTTTGTGCTTTGCGCCGTTGCCGATGCCCGCGACCACCGGCCGGGGCAGCCTGTGGCGCGAAATGCAGCGGCGCTATGATGGCTACAAACGCCAGGTCGTCGATCCGTTCTTTCGCAATCATTTCGCAAAGATAGACCGCCAGATCGTGCTGGTGGATGTCTTGGGTGCGATCCATCGTGGCCCGCAAGCGGTGGAAGAAACGCGCGCCGCGATGGCTGATATCCTGACCGCGTTTCGCCCGGGGGCAAATGGCTGGCTGTCGCGCATCCTTGGCACCCACAGAGTGGAGCGCATCCTCTTTGCTGCGACCAAGGCCGACCATCTGCACCATACCCAGCACCCGCGCCTGACCGCGCTGATGCAGGGCCTGCTGCGCGAGGCCATCTCGCGCGCGGACTTTTCCGGCGCGCGCACCATGGCAA
>JBKJVF010000093.1:0-7815 GCA_046589965.1 Paracoccaceae bacterium | reverse complement strand
ACGATGGCTGGCGATCTGCCCGACTACTACTTTCGCATCCGCGACAACGGCGCGGTGGTCTTTCGCGTGGACACCGAAAACCGTCAGCGCCGGATCGAGATGGAAGAGATCGCGATCATCAACGTCAAGAACGGCAATATCAAGCCGCATGGCGAGGTGGAACTGACGCCTCGCGACCGTGAGGTCATCGACGAGTGGCTGGGTGCGAGGCAGGCGCTGCTGGCCGAACGCGACATCGACGACATTCTGCGCACCGTGGATCATCTGAACCTGACCGCGCAATGGGCGCAGTCGCGTGCAGACGATCAGGACCTGGAAAAGGTGACGGACGCGCTGTTGCTGGCGATGCACGACCTTCGCACGGTGCTGGTGCGCAAAAAGGCGGAACGGTTGCTCAAGGGCGAGGCAGCGGAGTAGCCGCGACCCGTGGCGCGCGCGCCCAGAACCGGACCATCAAAGTCGATGAAGCGATCAGCAGGCCGATCACCAGACCAAACCACACCCCCATCCCGCCATAGCCAAGGTAAAGGCCAAGAAACCAGGCGCTGGGAACGCCGATGATCCAGTAGCTGACCGCCGCCAGAACCATCGGCACCCGCGTGTCACGCAAGCCGCGCAACAGCCCGATCGTCATCACCTGCCCGGCATCGACCATCTGAAACACCGCCGCCACCGCCAATAGCCCGGCCCCATAAGAAATGATCGCGGCGGAATCCGGCAAGGTCAGGTCAAGAAACATCCCGATCAATTGTTCTGGCACGATAAGAAAAAGCGTGATCCCGACAAGCCCGATGGCAAAGGACAGCGCCAGCGCCACCTTGGCCCCGTCGCGCAAACCCCGCGCGTCACCCGCCCCGTCGGCATGGCCAATGCGGATCGTCGCGGCATTGGCAAGGCCCACATGAAACATGAAGACCAGCGTCACGATCTGCATGGCGATGCCGTGCGCTGCAAGTTCGACCTTGCCGATGGTCCCGATCATCATGGCAGTGGCCACGAACAGACCCGCCTCGGCCAGCCCCTGCACGCCGATGGGCCAGCCAAGCCGAAAGACCTGGCCCAGCGCATGGGCATCAGACCGCCAGAAGCGTTGCCAGATCCGGAACCGGGCCGGGTCAGGATGCAGATGGGCATAAAGCGCCAGCAGGATGAGACTGAGCCCCTGACTTGCCAATGTCGCGATCGCAGCGCCTTTGACCCCCAACTCCGGTGCGCCCCAGTTGCCAAAGATCAGGGCATAGTTGACCAGCGCATTGATCACCGCCGCCACGATGGTCACCCACAACACGACCTGCGCCCGCGTCAGGGCGGCAAGAAAGCTTTTCAGCGCCATCACGATCAGCGCAGGTATGATGCCAAGCCCGGCAATGCGCATGTAATCCTGTGCCAGCGACGCGACATCCGGGTCTTGCCCCAGGCGCAACAAGATCGGTTCGGACCACCAGAACAGCGGATAGGTCAGCGCGCCAAAGGCAATCGACAGCCAGATGCCCATCCGCGTGTCACGGCGGACCTGCACCTCGTCGCCACGCCCCAAGGCGGCAGCGACCATCGGCATGACCGCTTGGGCAAACCCGGCACCAAGGATGAAGATGACAAAGAACGCAGATGACCCCAGCACCACGGCCGCCAGTTCCGTCACGCCGTACCAGCCCAGCATCACGGTATCGGTGACATGCAGCACAGACTGCGCCAGATGGCTGCCGATCAACGGCAGACCCAGCACGAGCGTGGCGCGTGCATGCGCGGCGTAGGTTTGGGGTGTGGACATGATGCCTTCGGTTACGCCGCAATCGCGGCCAAGGCAATGGCCAGGGGCATGCCTAGAAAAACGCCGCCAGTTGCCCTGCCGAGACGACGACGATCACAAGGCCGACGCCCAGTTCCAGCACCGGCAGGCCCCGCGCGATGCGCCCCTCCGCCAGACTTGCCAGCGCCCCTTCACGGGCCCAGATCGCCAGCAGGGCGGCCGTGATGGTGACCACGGCGGTGCCGATCCCCATGGCAAAGGCCCCCGCAATCCCGGCCGCACCGATGCCAAGCTGCCAGGTCAGGATCAACAGGAACAGCGCCCCGGTGCAGGGCCGGATCGCGACGCCCGCGATCAGCAATGCCGCATCCCGAAAGGTCGTCACCTCGGCGATTTCTTCCAGGCTCGGGCCATGCGCATGCCCGCAATCTGCGCTGTGAACGTGGTGAGGGTCATGCCCGGCCGCGTGCGAAGGTGTACCGCGCAGATCGGGAATACCCGATTGCAAAGCCGCAGATGGATGAAGCACCGGTGCGGTCGAGTGTTGCATCAAATGTCGCAAGCCCCGCACCATCAGCCACAGGCCCAGACCACCGATCAACGCCAGCCCAAGCGGCGCCATGACCTGCTCGGAGGCATCCACGACAGCCTCTCGCGTCCAGTCGAGCAGGGTGACCGCAGCATAGACCAGGATCACCGCGACCGCCGCCTGCGCCAGACTAGCCGCCAGCGCCAGCAGGATCACAGGCATTGGACGCACGCGGCGCGCCATGGCGTAGCCACCGATCAGCATCTTGCCATGCCCAGGTCCGGCCGCATGCAGGACCCCGTAGCCGAACGTCACGGCCAAGAGACCGGTCATCGCCCCCGCGTCCTGCGCCTTGATCGCGCGGACCGCATGGGCAAGGCTGGCTTGCGCCGCCCGCTGCGCGTCGGTCAGCGCGGCCTGCAGCGGATGCAGCCCGCCCATCGCCCAAAGACCAAGCCCGACTACAGCCACCACCAGCCCGAATATCGTCAGGACGCGGCGCATGTCACCCGAATTTCCTCGGCATAGGTCTTGCCGATGGCGGGAAAGTCGGCCTCCACGCTTTCATCCGCGGTGTACTCGGCCAGCGCATCTTTCAGCGTCTCATCGGCTTCGGTGATATCGGGTGCATAGGCGGTGGCGGTACAGCCCTGCCCGCCGGTCAGGACCGGATCCTCTGCGATGGTATAAAGGACATAGTATCCCGGATCATAGACCTGCACGATCAGGGGATCACCGGTCAGCGGGATCGGCTGGTCAAAAACGCGCAGATGGTGGCTGGTGATCTTGCCATCCGCATAGTCGGCGCTCCAGTCTTTCGGGCGCGACAGGGGCAGGTCGACATCGCCTTGCAACCCATAGGTATCGCCCGGAAAACCGGGATCCCATTCCATGTCGAAACCTGATAGCTTTGCTCTTTCCTCATCCGTCAGCGCGCCGTCCCAGTCCGGGTCCAGCCCCATGTCGCCAATGATGAATAGCGAATAGTATTCATCGTAGATCCAACTGATCCGCACCCCGGTCGCGCGGTTCTGGTCATCGATGATGACCTCGATGGCACTGTCGATAAAGACATGGGGGTGTGCCAAGGCAGGGGCCGCAAGCCCCGCCATGACAGCGCATCCGATCCAGCCCAAAGCGTTCATGTCAGGCAAGTTAGTGGGCTGGACACGAAAGTCCAAGCCCCCCCGGTCCCGGGCGGCAGAGCCTTGCCGTCAGTAGCCGCGGCGCCGTGCCGGATGGGTCGCGGTCTCATAGATGTCGTCGGCAAGCCCCAGCACCTGCGAGGCACGACCGACGATCAGGGGATCAGGCACACCCACCGCCGCCACGTCCTTTTGCGGATAATCGAGGCCCTGCAGGAAATGCCGCATGCAGTTCAGCCGCGCGCGTTTCTTGTCATTGGACTTCACGATGATCCAGGGCGCATCGGCGGTATCGGTGTAAAAGAACATCGCCTCTTTCGCCTCGGTATAGTCATCCCATTTGTCCAGGGATGCCTTGTCGATGGGGCTGAGCTTCCAGCGTTTCAGGGGATCGGTCTCGCGCGCCAGAAACCGCGCGCGCTGTTCTTCCTGCGTCACCGAGAACCAGTATTTGTGCAGCCTGATGCCGGACCGCACCAGCATCCGCTCCAGCTCCGGCGCCTGGCGCATGAATTCCAGATATTCCGACGGGGTGCAGAACCCCATCACCCGTTCCACCCCGGCCCGGTTGTACCAGCTGCGGTCAAAGAACACGATTTCACCCTTGGTGGGCAGGTGCTGCAAATAGCGTTGAAAGAACCATTCGCCGTTTTCTTTGTCCGAAGGCTTGGTCAGGGCCACGACGCGGGCATAGCGCGGGTTCAGATGTTCCATGAACCGCTTGATGGTGCCGCCCTTGCCGGCGGCATCGCGTCCTTCCATCAGGATGACGAACTTCTGCCCCGTATCCTGCGCCCAGATCTGCACTTTCAGCAACTCGGCCTGAAGTCGTGCCTTTTCTTCCTCATAGGCGCGCACGCCCATCAGGCGTGCATAGGGATATCGCCCGGATTCAAACGCCCGCCGCAGCGCATTGGCGCTGACGGCAGGAAAGAGTTTCGGGCCGGTCAGCGCCTCGGCTGCAACCGGGCGTTCGGGGACAAGATCATCCATGCGTGGCTCCCTTGGATGTGGTGCGCTGATCCAGCGCCATCACATCCTGGCGCGGATGTCCTTGATCCTAGTCAACCACAGGGTGCGAAAAGCGGGGTGCCGGGACCCTTTCACTCGGCCCGTTCTGCCCCTAGGCTGGGCGCACACCTGCAGGAGTCCTCCTTATGATCACGCTTTACGGCGTCTATCGCAGCCGCGCCTCACGCCCGCTTTGGCTTTTGGGCGAGCTGTCGCTGCCCTTCACCCATGTGCCGGTCATTCAGGGCTACCGTCTTGCCGATGCGCGGGCAGCGGATGCCCCGCTCAACACCACCTCGCCCGCCTTTCTGGCGGTGAACCCGCAGGGCCAGATCCCGGCCTATGTGGAGGATGATCTGGTGCTGACGGAATCGCTCGCAATCACCTTGCATATCGCGCGCAAGCATGGCGGCACCTTTGGCGCGCAATCGGACGCTGAGGTCGCGTTGATGGAACAATGGGCGCTTTTCGCCGCAACCGGGATCGAGACGCCGGCGCTCGAAATCCTGTACACCCAGACCGATGGTGGCGACAAAACCCCCGAAGGCCAGGCCGCGATCGCCATCAATGCCGAGAAACTCCGCCGCCCGTTGGCACGCCTGCAAGACCATCTGACAGCCCAGCCTTGGCTGGTCGGCGGCCGCTTTACCGTGGCCGACCTCAACACCGCCGAATGCCTGCGTTACGCCCAAGGGCACCCGACACTGCCGACAGAGTTCCCGGCAGTTAAGGACTGGCTGGAACGCTGTCAGGCGCGACCTGCCTTCAAGGCGATGTGGGCGGCGCGACTGGCCGAACCGGCCTGAGCCCTGACAGCGCCGGGGGTTTCACACCCCCGGACCCCCGTGGGATATTTGTGCATAGGCGAAATCCCTGACCCGCCTCAGGGCACATATTTGCGCCAGTTATGCTGTTCTTCAAATCCCAGCACCTCACGGATTTTGCGGTTCGACAAAAGGCTTTCGTTCGGACCGACGGCGCGCGACAGCGGCACATTGGGGAAATAGGTCGCGAGCAGGTCCGCATTCGGCTGCGGGACCGAATTGGTGTCATTGACCGCGTTGAAGACCTGAAACCCCAGGCCCGATTTTTGCAGACACAGATCCACGATCTGCCCCAGATCCCGCGCGTCGATGTAGCTGAAGGTGATGCGGCGCCGCAGCCCCGGATCAGCCGCCGCCGCCGGAAAGACCGTGGCATATTCATGCGGCTCGATCACATTGCCGATGCGCAGGGCATAGATATCCACGCCCGACCGGCGCTGAAAACTGCGCGCGGTGACCTCGTTCACCTTTTTGGACATGCCATAGCTGTCCATCGGATCTATGTCGTAATCTTCGTCCAAGGGCAGCACCTTGGGGTCCACCACGCCATCAGAGAAACACACGCCATAGGTCGTCTCGGAGCTCGCGATGATGATCTTGCGCACCCCCATCTTCACCGCCGCCTCGATCACGTTGTACGTACCCATGACGTTCACGCGGTAGGTGTCTGTATCCGGCGTCATCAGCAGGCGGGGGATCGCCGCGAAATGAACCACTGCGTCGAACACCTGCGCGCCGCCGCCTTGATACATCGGGCCCGTCTCCATCTCGTCAAATCCGGCGTGACTGCACATCGCGGAATACATCTGCCCCGCATCGGTGATATCGCCGATCAGGTCATGCACCCCGGGGTGGCCCAACGGGACGCGGTCGACGTTCAGGACCTTGTGCCCCGCCGCCGCCAGATAGGCCACGACATGCTTGCCCGCCTTGCCTGAACCGCCCGTAAAGAGTACCCGCATCGCAACCTCCCTGATCTGTGCAGTCTACCTAGGCCGACCCGACCGCCACGGCAACCGCCCCTACATCTTGCGTCCCCGCCCCCGCTGATGGTCTAATGCCAGCGGCACTTTGCCCAATACCAAGCGAGCCCCCATGCCCAACGATCTTCTGTCCGGTTCAAGCCCGACCTATGACGCCTCCTCCATCGAGGTGCTGGAGCCGCTGGAGGGCGTGCGCAAGCGGCCGGGCATGTATATCGGCGGCACGGATGAACGCGCGCTGCATCACTTGGTTGCGGAAATCCTCGACAATTCGATGGACGAGGCCGTGGCGGGCCATGCCAACCGCATCGATGTCGAGGTGATGGAGGGCAACATCGTCACCATCCGCGACAATGGCCGCGGCATTCCGGTCGATCCGCACCCCAAATTTCCCGACAAATCCGCGTTGGAGGTGATTTTCTGCACGCTGCATGCGGGGGGCAAGTTCGGTGGCGACAGCTATTCCACCTCGGGCGGCTTGAATGGCGTGGGATCGTCCGTCGTCAACGCGCTGTCGGACCTGCTCAAGGTCGAGGTCGCGCGGAATCGCGAGCTATACACCCAATCCTTTTCACGCGGGGTGCCGCAGGGGCGCATCCAAAAGGTCGGCCCCGCCCCGAACCGGCGCGGCACCACCGTGACCTTTCGCCCTGACCCGGAGATTTTCGGCTCCCAGACCTTCAAGCCCGCCCGCCTGATGCGGATGGCGCGGTCCAAGGCGTACCTCTTTTCCGGCGTCGAAATCCGCTGGAAAACCGCCGTGCCGGATGGCGACACGCCGCTGGAGGCGAACTTTCACTTTCCCGGGGGGCTGGCGGATTACCTTTCCGACACGCTGGAAAAGACGATGACCTATGCCGACCGCCCCTTTGCCGGCAAGGTCAGCTTTCAGGAAAAATACGGGCTTCCCGGCTATGTCGAATGGGCGATCAACTGGACGCCGATGCGCGACGGCTTCATCCAGTCCTATTGCAACACCGTCCCCACCCCCGAAGGCGGCACGCATGAGGCCGGGTTCTGGGCCGCGATCCTGAAAGGCATCCGCGCCTATGGGGAGCGGGTCAAGAACCGCAAGGCCGAGGCCATCACCCGCGACGACATGCTGGCCGGCGGCTCGGCGCTGATCTCGGTGTTCATCCGCGAGCCGCAATTCGTGGGCCAGACCAAGGATCGGCTGGCCACCGAAGAAGCCGCCCGTCTGGTCGAGGGTGCCGTGCGCGACCATTTCGACACCTGGCTGGCCCAAGACCCGAAATCCGCCGGCGCGATCCTCGATTTTCTGGTGCTGCGGGCCGAGGAACGGCTGCGGCGGCGGCAGGAAAAGGAAACCGCCCGCAAGACCGCGACCAAGAAACTGCGCCTGCCGGGCAAGCTGACCGATTGCACCAGCAAAACCCGCGAGGGGACGGAGTTGTTCATCGTCGAGGGCGATTCTGCCGGTGGGTCCGCCAAGGGGGCAAGATCGCGCGAGACCCAAGCCCTGCTGCCGCTCAAGGGCAAGATCCTGAACGTGTTGGGCGCCGCCTCCGGCAAGCTGACGACCAATCAGGAAATCTCTGACCTGTGCGAGGCG
>JBKJVF010000069.1:0-10012 GCA_046589965.1 Paracoccaceae bacterium | reverse complement strand
CTGCGGCCAGCGCCACCCGCCGGGCCGGGTTGCCGCCGGTGCCGAGCGCGTTCGACACGATCACTTCTTCCACCTGTGCGGCGTTGATGCCGGCATCGGCAAGGCAGGCCAGCAACACCGGCGCACCAAGGTCCTCGATCGACAGGCGCTGAAACGCCCCGCCGCGCGGGATCACCGCCGTGCGGCGTGCGGCGATGACATAGACCGTCATGCCAAACCCCGTTCGATTGCGGCAAGGTCGGTCTTGCCAGAGGCAGTCACCGGCCAATCTTCTCGCCACACCAACACCTTGGGCGACTTCAATGGTCCAAGGGCGACCCGGCAGGTGGCCAGGATCGCGGGCTCCAAGGCGCGGTCGCCCTGCACCACTGCGATGATCGCTCTGCCGCGCGCGACATCGGGGCGGGCGACAACGGCGGCGTGGTCGACACCCGGCTGTGCCATCAGAAATGCCTCCACCTCTTCGGGAAAGACGTTCTGGTCGGCGACCGTGACCATCCGCCCCGCGCGCCCCAACAAGACCAGCGACGGGCCATCCCAAACCCCCATTTCGCCGACCGACAGCCAGTCACCGTCCCACCGCGCCGTCCCGGGATCGGAGGCGTATCCTTCGAACAGGTAGGGACTTTTCACCCAGACCTCGCCCGCACGGATGTCGATCTCCACTCCCGGATAGGGCTCGCCAACAGACCCTCGGGGCGTCGTCGCGTTCGTCAGGGTGATGAAACTGGTCTCGGATGCGCCATAGAACTCGTGGATGCCAGCGTGCGGGGCCACGGCGTCCAGCCGGTCGCGCAAGACGGCATCAAATTTGGAGCCGCCGATCAGGACATGCCGCAGGTCGGGCCAGGTCGTGCCATATCCTGCCAGGATCAGGCGCAGTTGCGCTGGCGTTGCGTAAAGATGGGTGATCCTTTTGTCGCGCAGCTGTCGCGCCTGACGATCCGGGCGCAGGTCGTCCATCATGTGGACCGAAGCCCCCAGATGCAGCCCCTCAAGCGCGCCATAAACCGCCAGCGAATGTTCCAGCCGTCCGAGCACGGCCACCGACGCCCCGGGGCCGATGCCAAAAAGACCCGCATTCACGGTGAAATTGGCGATCCACGAGGCTTGCGTCCGCCTGATGCGGCGCGGTTTGCCGGTGGACCCGCCGGTCAGGGTCTCAAAGACCGGCGCGCTGCCGGGCGCTGGCGCTGGACCTTGGCCGCCAATGCGAAACCCCTGCCCTGCGGCGGCCAAGGCGCAGGCCAGCGCCAGCGCCGAGGGTTTGGCAGCAATCGTGGTCAGCACCTGACGGACAGGTCGCTGCTCGCGCCCCTGGCCGTCAAAAAGCCGCGCCGCCTCATGCCATTGGAACTGATCGGCCATTTGCGGTTTCATCTTTGCCGAAATATCCTCGCCGAAGGCAATCCGACCCATTCCGGAACCTCTTGGCCCTTAGCGAAACGCGGCCGATGTCGCCTTCGCGGCATTCGCCAGTTCGGGGATGTCGACCGCCACCACGGTAAACGTGGACCCCAATGCGATGCAGCGGCGCGCGAAGTCTGCATCGAGGGTCAGGATCGCCGCTGGTTTGCCCGCTGCGATGATGCGGGGAATGGCAGCCTCGACCGCCGCCTTGACCGCTGGATGCCCCGGCTGTCCCGGATAGCCCATCGAGGCGGACAAATCGCCCGGCCCGATAAAGATCATGTCGACACCATCGACCGCCGCAATCGCCTCGATCTGGTCCAGGGCCTCGGTCGTTTCGACCTGCACGATCAGGCACAGCTCATCCTCGGCAATGGCAGCGTAATTCGCCACGCTGCCATAACCCGCCGCGCGTGTCGTGCCGCCGATGCCACGAATGCCGCGCGGCGCATAACGCATCGCGCGCACCGCTGCCCGCGCCTCGTCGGCGTTCTGGACATAGGGGATGATCAGCGTTTGCGCGCCGATATCCAGAAGGCGCTTGATCAACACGGCGTCATTCGACGCAGGGCGCACAGCGTTGGCAACAGGATAGGCCGCCAGCGCCTGCAGCATGCCATAGGCATCGGGGATGTCGGTCAACGAATGTTCGGTGTCGATGACGACGACGTCGAACCCTGTCCCTGCCAGAATTTCGGTTACGACAGGCCCAGGAATGGTGTTCCAGATGCCGATCTGCGACTGGCCTGCCCGCATCGCGGCCTTGAAGCGATTGACCGGCAACTTCATTTCGTCACCATCCGTGCCATCCGGTGCAGGGCCAACTGGTAACCTTGGGTCCCGCAGCCGACGATGACGCCATCGGCGCGCTGGCTGATATGGGAATGATGCCGGAACGCCTCACGTTTGTGGATATTGGAGATGTGGACCTCGATCACCACGCCGTCATAGGCATTCAACGCATCCAGGATCGCGATGGACGTATGCGTCAGGGCGCCTGCATTGATGATGATGCCGGCCGATTTTTCGCGGGCGTCCTGGATCCAGTCGATCAGTTGGCCCTCATGATTCGACTGCAGAAATCGCACCGATAGCCCCAGCTCTTCGGCCAGTTCGGATGTGGCGGCGGCGATGTCATCCAGCGTCTCGTGGCCATAGATCTCGGGCTGGCGCAGACCCAGCAGGTTGAGGTTAGGACCGTTCAGCACGGTGATCAGCTTGGGCATGGCACGGCTCCGCCAGAGGGGTTGGCGCGACCATAGCCGATCCGGGCATGGGAACAAGGTTGCGGGGCGGTAGCCTTGAAAAAAGGTGGCGGTCCGTGCGTATGACTGCACCGGACCGCCAAGGGAGACACCGTGAGGTCAGCCTGTGTTCAGGCGACCTTTTCCAGTTGCACGTCCGGGCTGACACCCAAGGCACGCACCACCTCACGCGTGAGGTCGGGGCGGTTCAAGGTGTAGAAATGCAGGTCTTCGACACCGCCCTGGATCAGTTTGTCGCAAAGGGCGGTGCATTGGGTCAGGGCCAGCAGGTCCTCGCGCCCGTCGCGGGCGGCGGTGGCAAAGGCCTCATCCAGCTTTTGCGGGACGCGCGCCCCACACCGGGCGGCAAATTTCTTGGCCCCGGCCCAGTTGGTGATCGGCAGGATGCCGGGGATGATCGGCGCCGTGATCCCGGCGGCAACGCTGGCATCGCGGAACCGGAAATACGTATCGGCGTCGAAAAAGAACTGCGTGATCGCCGAGGTGGCGCCCGCATCGATCTTGGCCTTGAGCCAGGTCACGTCGGCCCCGGCACCTGGCGCATCGGGGTGCGCTTCGGGATAGGCGCCGACCCGGATCTTGAACTTGCCGGTCTTGGCCAGTGCCGCCACCAGATCGACCGACGAGGCAAAGCCGTCGGGATGGGCTTGAAACCGGGTTGCCCCTTGTGGCGCGTCCCCGCGCAAAGCGACGATTTCGGTGACGCCGGCGGCGGCGTAAGCGTCCGCAATGGCAAGTGTTTCGGACCGGGTGGCATCAACGCAGGTCAGATGCGCCGCAACGTTCAGCCCGTAATTGCGCCCGATGGCGGTCACGGCCTCATGCGTCAGTTTGCGGGTGGTCCCGCCTGCCCCATAGGTCACCGACACGAAATCGGGGCGCAAGGGCGCCAGCGCCTGCACGGTTTCCCACAGCCGGAAGGACGCATCCAGCGTCTGCGGGGGAAAGAATTCGAAACTGATGCGGGGCGTCGCGGTCATGGGTCACCTATTTGCTGACCCTCTTGTCGCAAATCCCACGATGTGAGACAAATTCATAAAACTCACGATCTTTATGAGGTTGACCACATGTATATCGAATTGCGCCACCTGCGCACGATCCGCGCCGTGCATCAGGCCGGGGGCCTTGGGCGGGCGGCGGAAATGCTGAACATGACGCAATCGGCACTGAGCCATCAGGTCGCGGGGCTGGAGGATCAGGCGGGAATGGAGCTGTTCGTGCGCAGGTCCAAGCCGATGACGCTGTCGGCAGCCGGGATCAGGATGCTGCGGGCGGCAGAGCGTATCTTGCCCGAGATCGACGCGATGGAGGAGGAGTTTCGGTCGTTGCGCAGCGGCAAGACGGGCCGTTTGCATATCGCGATCCAGTGCCACGCCTGTTTCGACTGGCTTTTCCCGGTGTTGGAACAGTTCCGCCATGCCTGGCCAGAGGTCGATGTGGACATTCGCGCTGGCCTCGCATTCGACAGCTTTCCGGCGCTGGCGCGGGAGGAGGTTGATCTGGTGATCTCGTCCAACCCCGAACCTTTGGCGGGAATCGTTGCCAATCCGCTATTCGATTACGCGCCGACCTTTGTCGCCTCGTCACAGAACCCTTTGGCCGCTAAGGCTATGATCGAGGCGACGGATTTGCGCGATCAGGTGCTGATCACCTATCCGGTCGGGCGCGACAAGCTGGATGTCTTCACCGACCTGCTGACCCCCGCCAAGGTGGAGCCGCGCGGCCAACGGCAGGTGGAACTGACCGCCGTCATCCTGATGCTGGTGGGGTCCAACAGGGGGGTAGCGGTGTTGCCCGACTGGGTCATCAGGGATGTGAAATCCAACGCCGACTATGTGACCCGTCCCCTGGCGCCAGGGAACCTGACGCGCAGGTTGTTCGCCTGCACTCGTGAGGACGATGCCGCGCGGCCATATATGGCGCATTTTCTGAAACTGGGGCGGTCAGAGCCGGTGAAGTTACAGCGCGCCTAGCCCGAATTCTCCATCGCGATCCCCACATTGCTGACCAACAGCGATTTGCCCGACGTCTCATCCCCCGCCAGTTGCAGGGCGAACCGTTCAGTGTCACGGCGCCGGACATCGGCCAGCGTGTCGGCGATGATGTTGTCGCCTGACCCAAGCTTGCGCATCACGTCTGCGCCCATTTGGATGGCGCTTTCATAGGTTTCGCGGATCGGGTCCACTGCCCCCGCCTTGATCAGCGCGATGGCATGGCGGCGGTCATAGGCGCGGGCAAAGACCGGGACCATCGGGCAGATGTCATGCAGCAGATGCGCGATGCGGGTGGCAGCCCCTTGGTTGTCGACGGCAATGACGACCGCACGGGCATGCATGGCCCCGGCAGCGCGCAGGGTGTCCAGCCGGGTGCCGTCGCCGAAATAGACCTTGAAGCCGAAGGTTTGCGCGGTGCGGATCATCTCGGGGTCGCTGTCGATGATGGAAACGCGGTGTCCGGTGGACAGCAGCGGCTGGCTGACCACCTGACCGAACCGCCCGAACCCGATCAGCAGGACCGCATCGCCGTCATCTTCCGGCGCTTGCATGCCTTCGGTCGAGATGACGGGTTTGGGCATCAGGCGATCATGCATGGCAAGGTACAGGGGCGTCATCACCATCGACAGGATGATGATGGCGGTCAGGACGGCGTTTTCTTCCAGATTGATCAGTCCGACGGACAGGGCTGCGGAATAAAGCACAAACGCGAACTCGCCGCCTTGTGCCATCAGGACCAGACGCTCCACGCCCTCGCGGTGGCTGGCCTTGAAAAGGCGGGCGAGGAGGTAGATCGCGAGCATTTTCAGTGCCGTCAGGGCGACGACGGACATCGCAATGAGCTGCCAGTTCTGCCAGACCACTGCGAGGTCGAGCGACATGCCGACCGCCAGGAAAAAGAGGCCGAGGAGCAGGCCGCGGAAGGGTTCCACATCCGTTTCTAGCTGGTGACGGTAGGAGGATTCCGAAAGAAGGACCCCGGCAAGAAAGGCCCCCATCGCGGCGGAAAGGCCGCCGATCTGCATCCAGAGGGCCGCGCCAAGTACGATGAGAAGGGCGGCGGCGGTCATGACTTCGCGTGCGCGCGACGCGGCCAGCAGGGAAAAGACCGGGCTGATCAGGTAGCGCCCCGCCAGCACCAAGGCGGCGATGGCACCGAGGCCGATGGCAACGCCCAAGGCGCGGTCGGCCATGGTCACGGTTTCTGCGCCCGGCGCCAGGAACGCCACCAGCGCCAGAAGGGGGACGATGGCCAGGTCTTCGAGCAGGAGGATCGACACGATGCGCTGACCCTTGGGGGCGGTCAGATCGCCGCGTTCCTCCAGCGTCTGCATCACGATGGCGGTGGAGGTCAGGACAAAGCCGGTGCCTGCGATGAGCGACGGCGCAAAAGGGTAACCCAAGGCAAGGCCGACAAGCGACAACAGCGCCATGCAGACCAGCACCTGCGCAAGCCCGAGGCCAAAGATGTCGCGGCGCATCGACCAAAGCTTGGATGGCTGCATCTCCAGCCCGATGATGAACAGGAACATCACGACGCCAAGTTCAGCCACATGCAGGATCGACATCGGGTCCGAGAACAGCGCCAGGCCATAGGGCCCGATGGCAAGCCCTGCAGCCAGATATCCCAGGATGGCGCCAAGGCCTGCGCGCTTGAACAGCGGGACCGCCACCACGGCCGCACCCAAAAGTGTGACGATGGCACCAAGGTCGACGCCGGCGGATTCAGTTGCCATGGATGGTCCCTACTGCGTGCTGCCGCGCCAGATTGGCCTGCACCCCTGGGGATGGCAAGCCACCGACGTCCGGGGGTTGGACTGGTGCACACGGGACACGCTGCGGATTTCTGTGGATATGCCCGGTTTGCGGCCCATTTTCCGCAAAATCCTCATTGACTGTGGGGCGTCGAGTTTGATCCCTTTGCTGTCATTTTGAGGGTGCGATGCGCATATTCTTTGGACGTCTGGCGATTTCCGTTTTGATCCTGCTTGGACCGGCCCCTGCCGCAATGGCGGAACGGGTTCTGGCACTGGTTTCGGTGTCGCAGCAGACCATGAAGGTTTATCACGAGAACCGGCTTTTGTTCCAATGGCCCGTCTCGACGGCGAAGGCGGGGAAGATCACCCCGACGGGGCGGTTCACGCCGGAGTTCCTGTCGAAAAACCACCGCTCGCGCCGTTACAACAACGCGCCCATGCCCTATGCGATCTTTTACAGCGGCAACTACGCGATCCACGGGACCGACCAGATCAAGCGGCTGGGTCAGCCCGCGTCACATGGTTGCGTGCGACTGCATCCCGACAATGCGCGTATCCTCTTTCGGATGGTGCAGGCCGAAGGGATGGACAACATGCGCGTGGTGATCGTGCAGTAGGTCGCCGCCCTTTCCTTCCCGCCCCCTTGCCCCTATAGACCCCGGTTGAACGCGGACCGGAGTTCCCCTGCATGCAAACCAGTGCCAACCTCAACCTGATGATGAAAACCGCGCGCAAGGCGGGCCGGTCGCTGGTCAAGGATTTCCGCGAGGTCGAAAACCTGCAGGTGTCCACCAAAGGCCCCGGCGATTTTGTCAGCAAGGCGGACCGCGAAGCCGAACGCATCATCAAGACCGACCTGATGGAGGCGCGTCCCAGCTATGGCTGGCTGGGCGAGGAAACCGGCGGCAATGCAGGCGAGGATCCGACCCGGCGCTGGATCGTGGACCCCTTGGACGGCACCACGAACTTTCTGCACGGGATGCCGCATTGGGCGATTTCCATCGCGCTGGAGCACAAGGGCGAGATCGTTTCGGCGGTTGTCTATGATCCGGCCAAAGATGAGATGTTCTGGGCCGAAAAGGGTGCGGGTTGCTGGCTGAATGACAGCAAGCGGATGCGGGTTTCCGGGCGCAAGGTGATGTCCGAGGCGGTGTTCGCGACCGGTGTGCCCTTTGGCGCCAAGGCGACGCTGCCCTTGATGATGCAGGACCTGTCGCGTTTGATGCCGGTCTGTGCGGGGCTGCGGCGTTGGGGGTCGGCGGCGCTGGATCTCGCCTATGTCGCGGCGGGACGATACGAAGGGTATTGGGAGCGCGAGCTGCAGCCCTGGGACATTGCGGGCGGCATCCTGTTGGTGCGCGAAGCGGGCGGTATCGTGCGCGGCATCGGCGAAGGTGACCCCCTTGTGACGGGTCACATCATCGCATCGAATGATAATCTGGCAGAGCCGTTTCGCAAGGCCATCATCGGGGCCTGATCGCGCTAGCGACGGGGAATCCGGGGAACCGACGACTTGCCCAGTTTGTAGTCGGCCTCTGGATGGGGCGGGTGTCCGCCCGTCTTTTGCCAATACCCACCCGCGCCCCGTCGCAGCCAGGACGGGATCGTCAGGACCAGCCCCGCGACAAAGCCGCCGACATGCGCCCAATAGGCCACCCCTCCCAGGTCGGACGGGGTCGAGACGCCCGAGAAGATCTGCACCCCAAGCCAAAGCCCCAGCACAATCCAGGCTGGGATGGGAAAGATGCGGAAGATGATGACAAAGATGAACAGCACATCGACCTTGGCCTTGGGGAACAGCAGCAGATAGCCCCCCATCACCCCTGCGATGGCCCCTGAGGCACCAACCATCGGGACGCCCGATTGCAGGTCCAGCACCGATTGCGCGGCAGCCGCCCCAACGCCCGAGGCGAGGTAGAAGAACAGAAAACCCACATGCCCCATCTCGTCTTCGAGGTTGTCGCCGAAAATCCAAAGGAAAAGCATGTTGCCGGCAAGGTGCAGCCAACCCGCATGCAGGAACATCGAAGTGATGACCGTCTCATATCCCTGCCCTGCCATGATCCGGGCGGGGACAAGGCCCCAGTCATAGATGACCTGGTCTATGCCGCGTTCGGACATCGTGGGAAAATAGGAGACGAACACCAGAATGTTGATCGCGATCAACAGGATGGTGACAATGGGCAAGCGCCCCGAGGGGTTATGATCGCGGATCGGGAACATTGGACGTCACCCTTGCCCAACAGGCGCGAGCGGTCAAGCCGACTTTGCCGTCAGGTCTGGCCGACCTCGGCCAGCAGTTGCGCATTGCCGCCAGACGCGGTGGTGTCGATGCAGATATGGCGGTGGATCAGCGCATGGGCCGCATCGGGCATGTCGCAGATGAGCGGCAGGATCGGACCGCGTCGCGCGCCAAGAGCTTGGGCGCGGGTGCGGGCACCGTCTGCATCGCCCCACCAGATCGCGCCGGAAAAGCCGTCAAAGCGGGTCAAGGCAAGCGGCGACAGACCCGGGGCCTCGATGGCGCGACCGGCCATGGCGCGGATGGCCTCAGCCTGAGCCTGCGCTGTGGCCTTGCCAGGCCCAAGGCACAAAACGGGCGGGCGGGCGCTGGCGATCAGGCGGTTGGATTCGCCCGTGGGGCCCGGAAGGACCTGTGCGGCGATCTCGGTTGCGGGCTGGGTTGGTTTCAGCGCGCGGGCGATGTCGGCCTCGGGCATATCGGGATCGTCGGCAGTGGACCCGGGGGCGGCGCGGGTGACAAAGCGGCGCAGGTAATCCGGGCCGCCGGCCTTGGGGCCAGTACCGGACAGTCCTTCGCCGCCAAAAGGCTGGCTGCCCACGACCGCACCGATCTGGTTGCGGTTGACATAGATGTTGCCGACATGGAGCGCGTCGACCACTGCCTGCACCCGGTCATCGATGCGGGTGTGCAGACCGAAGGTGAGCCCATAGCCCGTGGTGTTGACGTCCCTTACAACCTTCATCTCGTCGCCCGCCTTGAAGGTGGCGATGTGCAACACGGGGCCGAAAATCTCGCGCGGCATGTCGGCGATGCCTTTGACGCGGATGACGGTGGGGGCGATGAAGGTGCCGTCCTTCGGGGTGTGCATTTCCTTCATCACGCGGCCCTGGTGCCGGGCGGCGGCGATGTAGTCGCGGATGGTCCCTTGCGCGTCGGCGTCGATCACCGGGCCCACATCGGTTGCAAGGTCCCAAGGATCGCCCAAGGCCAGTTCATCCATCGCGCCGTACAGCATGTCGGTCACGGTATGGGCGATATCCTCTTGCACATAAAGGCAGCGAAGCGCCGAACAGCGTTGCCCGGCGGATTGGAAACTGGAGGCGAGGATGTCGCGCACGGCCTGTTCAGGCAGCGCGGTTGAATCGACCAGCATGGCGTTCAGGCCACCCGTTTCGGCGATCATTGGGGCAATAGGGTCAAGGTGTTCGGCCATCGACCGGCGGATTCGCAGCGCGGTATCGGTCGATCCGGTGAAGGCCACACCGTTGATGCGCGCATCGCGGGTCAGCATGGCCCCGACCGCCCCGTCGCCGGGCAAAAGTTGCAGCGCGGTAGCGGGCA
>JBKJVF010000004.1:0-7812 GCA_046589965.1 Paracoccaceae bacterium | reverse complement strand
GTCGTCGACGCCGCAATGGGGTTCGGGAACGGGCTGTGTATGCCCGCTGGCCCGTTGCGAGAACCTGTCGACGCTGGCTTGGCGCGCGCAGATATCCTGCTGTCGATCGGTGATCATGCCGCACAAGACCGGTTTGACACCGGTTGGGGCCGGGGCGTCACCCTGCCACACCAGCGCGCCCGGCTTGAGCCGCTGCCGATGGGGATGGACTGGACAGGCCAGAAGGTGATGGCCTTTGCGGGCATTGGATACCCGGACAAGTTCTTTGCGACCTTGCGCGGACTGGGTGCCGACCTCGTTCGCACCGTCGCCCTGGCCGATCACCAGCCGCTGGCGCCGGCGTTGCTGCAACGTCTGACAGCGGAGGCGCAAGCCCTGGATGCGCAACTGGTCACCACTGAAAAGGACGCGGTGCGGCTGCCAGAGGCATTTCGTATGCAGGTCTTGACCCTGCCCGTGCGGCTGACCTTTGCAGAACCATCAGTCCTGAAGGCCGCCGTTGATGCGCTTATGGCGCAGAAACTTGGGTCAAAGCGGGTCTAATCTCGCCAAAACCTCGTCCTGATGTTCGCCAAGTTTGGGCGCCGGACGGTTAAGCACAAGGTCGCTTTGTGAAAACGTCATCGGGCTGCGCACGCCGGGGATGCCGTCTGGGGCGATCTGCAAGCGCCGCGCCACGACCTGCGGATCGCCAAACACATCCGCGAGGTCATTGATAGGCCCGGCTGGCACGCCCGCCGTCTCGCAGGCCGCCAGCAGGGCATCGCGCGCCCAGGTCCGGGTGACCGCAGCCAGGGCTGCCGTCATCGCGTCGCGATGGGCTAGACGGTCGGCATTGGTCGCAAACTCTGCTGCGCGTGCCATCGCTTCAAGCCCCAGCAGACCACAAAGCCGCTGGTATTGCCCGTCATTGCCCGTGGCGAGGATGATCCAGCCATCCGCGCAGTCAAAGACCGCGTAGGGTGCAAGGTTCGGATGGGCATTTCCCATCATGCCGGGCGCCTTACCCGTCGTCAGGTAGTTCATCGCCTGGTTGGCCATGATCGACGTCGCGACATCCATCAGGGCCATATCGATCTGCTGACCCAACCCGGTCTTTTCGCGCTGATGAACCGCCGCGAGAATCGCCAGCGCCGCATAGACGCCGGTCATGATATCCGTGATCGCGACCCCGACCTTTTGCGGCTGTCCGCCCGGCGCCCCGGTCACGCTCATCAACCCGGCCATACCTTGAATGATGAAATCATATCCGGCCCGGTGGGCGTAGGGTCCGTCCTGTCCGAACCCGGTGATGGAACAATAGATTAGCCGCGGATTGATCGCGCGCAGGCTGTCCCAATCGAGCCCGTATTTCGCGAGACCCCCGACCTTGAAGTTTTCGATGACGATGTCTGCATCCGCGATCAGGCGCCGGACCAGCGCCTGCCCCTCCGGGGTGCGAAAATCACAGGTGACCGACCGCTTGCCACGGTTGGTGGCGTGAAAGTACGCGGCCGACGTTTGGCCGTCACGGGTGACGAAGGGCGGTCCCCAGCGACGGGTATCGTCGCCTTCGGGGGCTTCCACCTTGATCACATCCGCACCCAGATCGGCCAGCGTCTGACCAGCCCAGGGTCCGGCAAGAATGCGCGCCAGTTCGATGACGCGCAGACCGGCAAGCGGGGCCGACATCACCTATTTGGCCAGTTCAGCTTCGATCAGATCTTTGAGGGCGGGATAGGCCATGTTGGAATGTTTGGCGCCGTTGATAAAGATCGTCGGTGTGCCTTCAACGGCATCGGCCTCCATATTGGCCTGGAACTGCTTGACCATCGCGTCAGCCTTCACGCTGTCTTTGAGGCAGGCATCGACGACCGCATCCTCCATCCCGGCGGTGCGCGCGATCTTTTTCAGGTTCCCGACCACGACAGTCGGATCATCGGACCCCGCCCATTCGCGTTGCGTGTCAAAGAGAATGTCGTGGATAAAGAAGTACTTCATGTCGCCGCCGCACCGCGCGACCATCGCCGCCCAAAGGCCGTAGCGGTCAAAGTAGACTTCACGCAGGGTGAAATGCACCTTGCCGGTGTCGATGTAATCCGTCTTGAGCTTGGAGAAGTTTTCGGCATGAAAGTCCGCGCAATGCGGGCAGGTGTATGAGGCATATTCCACAATCTTGACCTTGGCATCCGGCGATCCAAGCGCGAAATCCTCGATCACGGGGGGTGCGGCAGGGGTAGCGTCTTGTGCCAGGGCGGGACCAGCAAGGCCGGCGGCAACCACAAGCAGCAGGGCTTTGGCGGTGCGAAGAATTGTGGACTTCATTGCTTTTTCTTTCCGTTTTCGGATTGGCGACGAGTTAAGATATTCTTGCCCAAGGCTTCAAGGGCAGTTCGAAGTGCGGCGTCGCCGATGACGGCGGCATTGGCAACCGCTTGGGCCTCGATGACCGGATCGGGCGGCGGCCTGACAACGGGGCCGGTAAAGGGCGTCTGACCTTCGGCAAAACCATCTGCGGCGGTCTGGGTCAGGGTGATCCGCGACACGGCGGCATAACCATAGGCCGCATTCACGCGTTCCTTGATACGCGGCAGCATCATCTGCACCATCGGCGCGTGGGACGATGTCACCAACAGCGACAAGGTCGCACCCATGCCTTCGCGCCCGTAATTCATCCGGACCGGGCGTGTCAGGTCTGCGACCTCGGCCCCCGCAATCTCGGGCCAATGGGTCAAAAGACGCGCAAGCGCAAAGCCACGCGCCTCGCCCGCTGCGCGGATCGGGGCCTTGACCAGCGACGCCGCAGCCTCAAACCCGCGCTGACGGCGAGTGGGATTTGGCAAGGGCGTGGGTTGACGCGGCATCTGGCACCTTGAACATGCTGATCTATTCTATCCTTTGCGCGGGCAGCTGCGCCAGTGGCACCAAAGAAGGCGGCATAAAGATTGCGTGACCCGATTGTGACAGACGCCGCCCCGGAAAGTGCCGCCCTGCTGGACTGGTACGACATCTACGCGCGCAGCATGCCGTGGCGGGTTCCACCGCTTGACCGCAAGGCGGGTATCTTGCCTGACCCTTATCATGTCTGGTTGTCCGAGGTGATGCTTCAGCAGACGACCGTTGCTGCCGTTCGCGCCTATTGGCGACGTTTCGTGGCCCGCTGGCCCACGGTCAGTGACCTGGCCCTTGCCGAGGATGCGGACGTTATGGCCGAATGGGCCGGGCTTGGCTATTACGCCCGCGCCCGGAATTTATTGGCCTGCGCGCGCGCCGTTGCGGCCCTGCCCGATGCGCGCTTTCCCCAAACCAGCGATGCTTTGATGGCACTGCCGGGGATCGGTCCCTACACCGCTGCCGCGATTGCGGCCATTGCGTTTGATCAGCCGGCCACGGTTGTCGATGGGAATGTCGAACGCGTCATGGCCCGGCTTTTCGCCATCACAGAGCCGCTTTCCCGCGCCAAACCGCAACTCGTGTCGTGTGCCGCCGCCCTGACGCCTGATCATCGTCCGGGCGATTATGCCCAAGCCGTGATGGATCTGGGGGCGACCATCTGCACGCCGCGCAACCCGGCCTGTGCGATCTGCCCATGGTCAGACCGGTGCGCCGCACGCAGCCTTGGCATCCAGAACGACCTGCCGACCAGACTGCAGAAAGCCGCCAAACCCGCGCGTCAAGGAACCGTCTGGGCCGTCTTTCGTGACGACGGCGCCCTGTTGTTGGAAGAACGCCCGGTCAAGGGTCTGCTGGGAGGCATGCTTGGCTGGCCAGGGGATGGCTGGGACGGAAGCCAAGGCACCGCGCCCATCGACGCCCCATGGATTGCGGCGGGCGACGTGCAGCACGTATTCACCCATTTCAGCCTGTCGCTGACCGTATTGGCGGCGCGGGTCCCCGATGCGGCCCCCCTGCGCGGGGCGTTTCGGGCGCGCGTGGCACCTGGCGATCTGCCAACCCTGATGCGCAAGGTGCATGACCTTGCCGCAGCCGCAATTGCAACGCCTTGAAGATGACCCGAACCGGCGTAGCATGGGCAACCAGGACGAGGCGCCAATGATTGATCATGCAAACCTGACCGTGGCCCTGCCGTTCTGGCTGTCGCTGACGCTGGTGCCGCTTGCGGCGGTCGGTGCAGTCTATGGCGGCTGGCTGACGGCGTTGTTGCCGATCGGCGCCTGGTGGCTTTTTATCATGCTGGACGTTCTGATTGGCCACGACACCACCAATCGCGACCCTGCGACGCCCGATGCGACCCTGTTCTGGCATCGTCTGATCACGCTGATCTGGTTTCCTATCCAGTTTGCCACGCTATGTGCCCTGCTTTGGTATGTCCCAAGGGCCGAACATCTGGGCACGGCTGAGGCGCTGATGCTGTTTTTCGGCATGGGTGTGATCAGCGGCACGATCGGGATCAACTATGCCCACGAACTGATGCACCAAAAGCCTGCCCTGGAGCGTTGGATGGCCGATCTGCTGTTGGCGATGGTGCTGTACAGCCATTTCCGCAGCGAGCATTTGCGGGTGCATCATCTTTACATCGGCACGCCGCGTGATGCCGTGACGGCACGCTATAACGAAGGTTTTCACCGGTTCTTTGCACGTGTGCTGCGCCAAAGCGTGACGTCTTCGTGGCAGGCGGAACAAGCCATGCTGGCGCGGCGGGAACGGCCCGTCTGGCATGCCAGCAACCCGTTCTGGCGCTATGGCAGCTTGCAGCTGGCGATGTTGGCGGCTGCCTTCACCATCAGCGGCTGGATTGGCGTCGGGCTCTTTCTGGTGCAGGCGGTGGTCGCGATCTGGCAGCTGGAGCTGGTGAACTACATCGAACATTACGGCCTGACACGCCGCCATCTTGGGGATGGTCGTTATGAACACGTCTTGCCGCGCCAC
Source organism: Paracoccaceae bacterium (assembly GCA_046589965.1). Taxonomy (GTDB): domain Bacteria; phylum Pseudomonadota; class Alphaproteobacteria; order Rhodobacterales; family Rhodobacteraceae; genus JAJNPS01. The sequence continues at coordinate 2,943 of JBKJVF010000004.1, read as the reverse complement.
AGCTGGAATGCGTCGCACCGCGCCTCCAACTGGCTGTTGATCAATTTGCAGCGCCATTCCGACCACCATTACAAACCGGACCGCCGGTTCCCGCTGTTGCAGACCTATGGCAGCGACGAGGCGCCGCAACTGCCCTATGGCTATCCGGTGATGACCATGGCGGCGCTGGTTCCGCCGATCTGGCGGCGCGTGATGAATCCGCGCGTGCGCGCATGGCGCAAAACAAATTATCCCGACATTACGGACTGGCAGTCCTATAACAAGGCATTGAACCCTTTGCCGGGCGTTCGGGACTGATTGCTCGGTCCTGATCGGTTGGCAAACCCCGTCGGATGGTTTTGGAGACAAATGTGAAGATCACTGCAATCCGTGTCTATCAAGTCGATCTGCCGCTGAAAGAAGGCCGCTACAGCTGGTCCAACGGCAACTATGTGGAGGTTTTCGACTCAACGGTTCTGGAGGTTGAAACCGATGCGGGCATCACCGGTTATGGCGAATGCTGCCCGTTGGGATCAGCCTATCTGCCGGCCTATGCGCTGGGTGTCCGGTCGGGTCTGGCGGAACTAGCGCCCAAGGTCATCGGATTTGATCCCCGCGACCTTGGCGCGCTGAACCGGTACATGGATGCGACCCTGCGCGGGCACCCATACGTCAAGGCCGCCATCGATGTCGCCTGCTGGGACATCCTTGGCAAAGCAACGGGCCTGCCGGTCTATCAGCTTTTGGGAGGCAAGGCGCAGGATGACATCAAGCTTTACCGCGCGATCTCGCAGATCGAGCCCAGCGCCATGGCGGCCAATGTCGCGAAGTACCGCGCCGAGGGATATACCAAGTTCCAGCTGAAGGTTGGCGCGGATGCCGACAGCGACATTGCACGGATCAGGCTTTGCGCGGCCGAAATGCAGGCCGGCGATGTGCTGGTGGCAGACGCCAACACAGGCTGGACGATGCATGAGGCAGCGCGCGTGGTGAATGCCGTGCGAGACGTTGATGTCTATATCGAACAGCCGTGCCCGACCTATGAGGAATGCCTGATCACCCGTCGGCGTACGTCTTTGCCCTTTGTCTTGGACGAAGTCATCGGCACGGTCGGTGACCTGACGCGAGGGCTCGCGGATGGTGCGATGGACGTGATCAACCTGAAAATCTCCAAGGTCGGCGGGCTGACCAAGGCGCGCATGATCCGCGATTTGTGTGTCTATTCCGGCATTCCAATGACCATCGAAGATACCTGGGGCGGTGATATCGTCACGGCCACCATCGCCCATCTTGCCCAGTCGACGCCGGAGGAGTTCTGCTTTTCGGCGACGGATTTCAATTCCTATGGCACCGTCGATATCGCGAGCGGCGCACCGCAGCGTATCAACGGGATGATGCGGGCGCCGGACGCGCCGGGTCTGGGTATCACCCCGATCATGGCGGTCCTTGGCGATCCGGTGCTGGTGGCCTGATCCGACGAAAAAGGCCCCGCCATGTGAACATGGCGGGGCAGGATGCGACAGAGGGCGGTCCCCTGTTGCAGGCGTTGGAATTCGCTAGTTCGGACGACCGGCCTGATCAGCCTCCATCTCGGCGCGGATCTGTTGGCGCAGGAAGTCGATGGGAACCATCTTTCCGTCCCGCTTGAAGTGCCAGTAGGTCCAGCCATTGCAGGACGGCGCGCGTTCGAAATGGGCGCCAACCTGATGGATCGATCCCTTGATTTCCGGCCCGACGAGGGTGCCGTCGGCGCGAACCTTGGCAATGGCCCCACGTGGCGAAAAGAGCTCCTCTCCCGGGCGCAGCATGCCGCGTTCGACTACCTGCCCAAACGGCACACGTGGCTCGGACCGCTTTGAACCGGTCACCTCAAGCCCCGAGGCATCGAACCGCCGGACACGGTCAATGCGACCTTGTGCAACCTTACGATAGGCCTCTTCGCGTTCGAGCCCGATGAAGTCGCGACCAAGCATCTTGGCAACAGCGCCTGTCGTGCCGGTTCCAAAGAACGGGTCCAGCACAACATCGCCGGGATTTGTGGTGGCCAGGATGATCCGGTGCAGCAAGCTTTCGGGCTTTTGTGTCGGATGCGCCTTGTCGCCATTGTCATCCTTGATGCGCTCATGGCCCGTACAGATCGGCAGCACCCAATCCGACCGCATCTGCAGCCCGTCATTCAAGGCCTTCAGTGCCTCGTAGTTGAAGGTGTATTTCGATCCCGCATCCTTGCCCGCCCAGATCAGCGTCTCATGCGCGTTGGTCAGCCGCTTGCCCTTGAAATTCGGCATCGGATTCGACTTGCGCCAAACCACGTCATTCAGGATCCAGAACCCCTGATCCTGCAACGCCGCACCCAGACGAAAGACGTTGTGATAGCTGCCGATCACCCAGATCGCACCATTGGGTTTCAACAACCGCCGCGCCTCGGCCAGCCAGGCATGCGTAAAGGCGTCGTAGGTGGCAAAGGACGCAAACTGGTCCCAGTGATCGTCGACCGCATCGACCAGCGAATTGTCTGGCCGGTGCAGTGCCCCCTTCAACTGCAGATTATACGGCGGATCGGCAAAGATCAGATCGACCGATGCCGCAGGCAGGCGGCGCATCTCGTCGATGCAATCGCCAGCCAGGATCTGGTTCAGTGGCAGGGCTGCGAGGGGTTTCGCAGGGGTATGGATGGTCATTCACGCCTCGGGTTCTGGCTGTTTTGGCTGCCATGTCATTGGCCCCCAAGATGAGTCAGACCCGATTCGCCGTCAAATTCTTTATTGAATCAAGGGGTTACAAATTTCCTTGATACAAGATGTTGTGGATGGGCCGGAACGAACGCCTATGGTGAGCGGTGACACCCAGATTTTGCAGCGCTTCCAGATGGCCTTTCGTCGGGTAGCCGGCATTGTGTTCCCAGCCATAGCCGGGGTGCTGTTGCGCCAAATCCACCATGATCCGGTCTCGTGTCACTTTGGC